>JANMST010000318.1:0-8027 GCA_031389635.1 Acidimicrobiia bacterium
GTAGGCCGCGTCTCCCAGGTCATCGAGCGATCGGGTCTCGATGTTGACGTCGAGCGGCTCTCCACGATCCACCCAAAGGTACCCGTGCTTCTCCTGGAACAACTCGAAACCAAGTGCCTCGAACAAGTGGATCCGCCGCCACGGATGCTCATGAACCTCGACGTTGGTGTTGGCCTGCAGAACGTAGGGCGTCGACGCGGGAAGATCGGCGACCATGCCGCCCAACAGATCGGCCCCGGCAGGGAACCAATCCTCGTCCCACGGAAGCTGCAGTCCGGCTAGGAACATCTCGAGCGGTGGCAGCGACCCCAACCAGGCATCGTCGGGGACACTCGGTTCGATGTGGAGGTCGACCTGGCCCACTTGGGTGGATCCCCGAAACAGCCCGTACCTGAACGGCACTTCATGCTGGCTGATCGCACGAACGGTCGACATCAACCGGGACGGTAAATCGGAAACGCATTCCTTGGAACCCTTTTTCACAATTCGGGATGAGAGTCCCGGAAACCGGGGAGAGCGGGCACCGGATTTCGTGCAGACCGGGACTGGCGCGCCAAATTTGTGCACCGAAAAGTTGAGAGCAGAGCCCTCCTAGCCTGATGCAAACATGGCTGCACGCGCTCCTATACCCGTCGGTTCGGCGGCACGCGCCATCGATGCGGTAAAGGTCTACGGTGACGGGCCGACCGCCGTCAGGGCCCTCGACGGGATCACACTGGAAATCCCCGCCGGCGAGTTCACCGCCATCATGGGGGCGTCCGGGTCGGGGAAATCGACCCTGCTTCATTGCTTGGCCGGCCTGGACAACTTGACGAGCGGGCATGTCTTGATCGGCGAAACCGACCTCGCTTCTCTCGACGACGCCGCCCTCACCAGACTGCGACGCGACAGAGTCGGTTTCATCTTTCAGGCGTACAACCTCATTCCGACGCTGACGGCCGGCGAGAACATCTCGCTGCCCCTATCCATCGCCAATCGGAAGCCGGACGACTCCTGGTTCAAGGCTGTTGTCGAGACCCTCAACCTGAGCGATCGTCTCACCCACAGGCCCAGCCAACTCTCCGGCGGCCAGCAACAACGGGTGGCGGCCGCCCGGGCGCTCATCACCAGACCCGACATCGTCTTCGCCGACGAGCCTTCCGGCAACCTCGACTCCCGATCGGGGCACCAATTGCTGGAGTTCCTGCGCCGGGCCGTCGACGAATTCGGCCAGACGATCGTCATAGTGACGCACGACGCCAATGCTTCCGCATTTGCCGACCGCGCCGTGTTTCTGGCCGACGGCCGCGTCGTCGATGAGTTGTCGGCGCCGACCGCCGACCGGATCCTCGATCGGATCAAGAGTCTTGAGCACTGACCACCCCTTTCCGCCCAAGTCGATGGTGCTCGGGGCCTGATGCTGCGGGCGACATGGAGGGGCCTTGTCGGGCACCGGCTTCGCTTCGCTCTCACTGCCCTCGCGATCGCCCTGGCCGTGGGTCTGGTAGCAGCCAGTTTCATGTTCACCGACAGCCTCGATCAGGCCTTCGACGATCTGTTCGGCGCCAGTCTCACCGGCTTCGACGTCCAGGTGCGTCCGGTCGTCGACGATGACCTGTCGTTTACCCAGGGGAAGCCGCTCGACGAAAGCTTGGTCGAGCGGGTCGGCCTGGTCGACGGGGTCGATGCGGCAGCAGGAAGCCTTTTCGGTTTTGCCCAGATCGCCATCGATGGCGAGCCCGTCCAGAACGGGCAGGCGCCCTCGTTCGTGGTCAGTTGGCCAAGCCTGGTGTCGACCTTCGGAGTCAGATCGGGCCAACAGCCGCTTGGACCTGACGAGGCCGCCGTAGACCCGAGCACAGCCGAAAGCTATGGAGTGGCGATCGGCGAGAAGATCCAGGTCGTGGGCGTCGGCGAACCAATGACCTACACGGTGACCGGCACCGCCGGCCTCGAAGGGTTCGACAGCTTCGGTGGCTCGGCAACGGTCTACGTCCCGCTCGCTACCGCTCAAGAACTTCTCGATCTTCCGGGCCAGGTTCTAAGCATCGAGGTGCAGACCGACGACCAGACCTCACTCGACGAGATGATCCGGCGCATCAGCCCGATGCTGCCTGAAGGAGTCGAGGCGGTCTCCGCTCAGAGCGCGGCTGAGGAGCAGCTTGCGACCTTCAAAGACGCGCTCGGCTTCCTCAATACTTTCCTGCTCGTCTTCGCCGGTGTCACGGTATTCGTTGCAGCGTTCCTGATCCAGAACACTTTCCGAATCATCGTCGCCCAAAGAACCCAGGAATTGGCGATGCTCAGAGCTGTCGGCGCATCGCGTCGCCAGGTGATCGGGATGGTCCTGGGCGAGGCCACGATCGTGGCGGCGATTGCCTCGGTGGCAGGTCTCGGCCTCGGGGTGCTCCTGGCCCAATTGATTCGCCGACTCCTTTCCTTCGGGGGTGCCCTTCCGTCGGCCCCGCTGCAACTGACCGGGCGAACGGTGCTGGTCGGACTTGCCACCGGCATCGTGATGACAGTGGTCTCGGCTGTGCTGCCGGCACGGTCGGCCTCGCGAGTCGCGCCCGTGGCCGCCCTCAGAAAGGTGCAGGTTCCCGAATCGAGAGGATTGCTGCGACGGAAGGCGATCATCGGCCTCGACATCTCCGGGCTTGGCATTGCGGTGATGACGGTCGGTCTGGTGCTTGAGCGTGAAGATCAGACCATCCCCGACATCGCGCTGGTCGGAGCCGGGGCCGGCTTGATCTTCATCGGCGTCGCCGCGTTGTTAGCGGTCGTCGCCAGGCCGGTCACGGCTTTCGTTGGTGCCCCGCTAAAGGCGGCCGGCTTGCCGGGGCGCCTGGCAGTCGACAACGCCGGGCGGAGTCCCCGTCGGACCGCGGCGACGGCTTCGGCGCTGATGGTCGGCTTGGCCCTGGTGGGCCTGACGCTGGTCCTCGCCGACTCGCTCAAGACGACTGCCTCGATCCTGCTCGAGGAGCGTTTCCAGGCCGATCTGGTGATATCGCCGGCCGGATTCGGAGGTAGTCGCCTCTCCCCGGAATTGGCGATTCGGGTGGCCGGGCTTCCCGAGGTCAAACTGGCGTCGGCGGTTCGAGGAGGTCAGGTCGAGGTCGAAGACGAGACCCGATTCCTCATCGGGGTCGATCCCTCGACGCTGGAGGAACTGGTCAGCTTCACCGTCATCGAGGGGGCCATTACCGAGATCGGGCCAGGCAGCATCGGTGTCCGCCGGGCCTTGGCCGAACAATTGGGGGTTCATGCCGGCGCCGAGCTGACGGTCCGCTTCGCCCGGAGCGGTGACCAGGTCTTCACCGTCGCCGCGGTCTACGACGCCCGCGGTCTGGGCGCGGGATTAATGGTTGATCGCGACACCTTCGCCGCCAACTTCACCGAGCAATTCGACGACCAGGTCTTCATCGACCTCATCGAGGGTATCTCAGTCGAGGAGGGGCGTTCGGCGGTCGAGGAAGTCAGCGAAGAGTTCGTGGGTGCTGAGGTCCTCGATCAGTCCGAGTTCCGCCAACAGGCGTCCACCCAGATCGATCAGTTGGTGCGACTTGTATTCGGCCTCCTGGGGGTCGCGGTGGTCATCGCCATATTCGGTATCACCAACACCCTTACGCTGTCGGTCCTGGAAAGGACCAGGGAAATAGGACTGCTACGGGCGGTGGGAATGAGCCGCGGCCAGCTTCGGAGGTCGATCACCTGGGAATCGGCCTTGATCGCCGTTCTGGGAGCAACGATCGGGATGGGCCTCGGATTGTTCTTCGCCTGGGCAGTGATTGCAGCCCTCGAGGACGACGTCCTCGTGTTGTCGATTCCCTGGGATCAGGTCGCCCTGGCGCTGGTGGCAGCCGCCCTCGCAGGTGTCGTCGCCGCCGTCATCCCGGCCTGGAGGGCATCGAGAAGAGACATCCTCGAAGCAATCGCATACGAATAGGCGGTAGGGGGCAGGCGGACGGCGCTAGGGGACGCCCCACGTCACACGCCCCAAGTCCCAAGTCCCAAGCCTCCGGCCTTGAAACCCGCAAGTTTCCGAACTTTTGCCGTGAGACGTGTGACGTGTGACGTGCGACGTCCCCTTGAGGCTTGAGGCTTGAGGCTTGAGGCCCCGCTACCACGTACCACGTACCACGTTGATATCGCTCAACCTTTGACCGTGAAGGATCGATGGTCTTCGTACCATCCCCTCCTGGCCTTGATGTACCTATGAGTCCTGCGTTCTTGTTCGTTTATGGCTTACTGGCGGTATTTCTGACGTCCAACGCCATCCGGCGGGCATCCCCTCCAGCATCGCGCTTTCCGGCGCTCTGGCTTCCGGCCGTGCTTGTTGCGGAGATTCCCTGGTTCTGGTTTCTGCTCCGCATCGTCGTGGGGGGAGCGTTTGTCGCCCTCGGGGCCTCTGAACTACCGATCGGACGGCTGGGCTTGTGGATGCTCGCCAGTGCCCAGGTGCTGCAACTAGAACTGATCCGGCGGGCGGCGGCATCGGCTCGCGAAGTGGGAACCGGGCGAGCCGCGGCGGCTTGGTGGGAGAAACTCACCGGATGGCCTTATCGAATTCCAGAAGGCGTCGAACGAATAGCCGAGATCGAATACGGGGTGGGTCTGACCCTCGACGTTTACAGGTCGCGCGGTCCGCGCACCGAAGCCGTTCCGTGCCTCGTCTATGTCCACGGAGGTAGCTGGGGTGGGGGCGATCCGCGCCGTGTCTTCCGTACCGTCGTACATCACCTCGCCTCTCAGGGATGGGGAGTCGTGACAATTCGATATCCACTGTCACCAACGGCGACTTTCCCCGACCACGTCATCGGGGTCAACCGTGCCTTGCATTGGGTCAAGACCGAAGGGGCCGAGACGTTTGGCCTGGACCCCCTTCGAGTCGCCGTGGCGGGCGGCTCCGCCGGCGCCCATTTGGCATCCCTGGCGGTCCTGTCCAATGGCTACCACCAACCGGGCTTCGAATCCGCCGATACCTCGGTGAGAGCGGCCATCGTCCTCTACGGCATCTACGACTTCTTCAACCGGAACAACACACGGGTCAATTGGTCGCTCATTCCCAATCGTGTCATGAAGGCCGCCGCGGCCGACGCCCCCGATCGCTATCGGGAAGCATCCCCGATCGACCAGGTCCGGGGCGATGCTCCGCCGTTCCTGGTGATCCACGGGACCAGCGATTCACTCGTCCCGATCGCTGAGGCCGAGTTCTTCGTCGACGCTCTGCGAACGGCCGGCGCCCCTTTCGAGTTCTTGCCCGTACGCCGCGCTCAGCACGCTTTCGACATTCTGAGCGGGGTCCGAACCAGGGCCCTGGCCGTCCGAATCGAACGCTTCCTTGAGTCGACCTTTTCGGACACCGCGACCGAACCGCTTCCCTCCGACGCACAGAATCCCGATGCGGCATGATGGGGTATGCAAAGAATTGCCATAGGCACTGAAAAGGGCGCCTACTTCCTCGATAGAAATGGTGGGTGGCAGGTCGACGGGCCGAGGTTCCCGGGGTGGAAAGTCTCGGCGTTTGGCCAAGCGCCCGACGGAACCTATCTGGCTGGCCTGGGGTCCAACTGGTTCGGAGCCTCGGTTCATCGCAGTGAGGACTTCGACAAGTGGGAACAGGTCGAATCGGGCCCGTCCTATCCGAGTGATCTGAACCGCAAGCTCACCCAGATATGGACCTTCCACACAGCCGGCGACAGGATCTTCGCCGGAGTTGACCAAGCAGGACTGTTCATTTCGGAAGACCAGGGCATCACCTGGGATCTGCTGGTTGGCCTCAACGAACACGAGTCCCGGCCAACCTGGGAGCCGGGTTTCGGTGGTCTCTGCGCCCATCACATCCTGACCGACGGTGATCGAATCTGGGTCGGAATCTCTGCGGTCGGTGTGTTCCGTTCTGATGACGGGGGGAAGACCTTTGGCCGGTTCGATAAGGGAGTGACCCCGGCTGGAACGCCGGACGAGGAGGGTGTCGGCTCTGATGGTTGGTGCGTTCATGGCCTAGTCGCCGATCCAAAACATCCGGACTCGATCTGGCGGCAGGACCATATGGGCGTGTACCGGACGATCGACGGGGCGGAAACCTGGGAACGGATCGAAACCGGTCTTCCGTCGGGCTTCGGGTTCACGATGCGCCGCCACCACGCCAGCGGCACATTGTTTGTCGTCCCGATCGAGGCAGGCGAGAACAGGGTGCCTGTGGGAGGCCATCTGGCCGCCTATCGATCGACAGATGGCGGTGATTCGTGGAACGTGGCGGGAACCGGCTGGCCCCGGGCGGAGCAATTCACCGGAGTGCTTCGCAACGCCATGGATGTCGATGCGGACGGAGGTGTGGCGTTCGGAACCACCGGTGGCCAGGTGTACGTCAGCACTGATGTTGGCGATCATTGGGAGCAGCTGCCTTTCTCCTTCCCGAGGATCCTGACCGTCGCCGTCATCTGATGACGCGGGTGACAGTCACCCTCCCCAGGCTGCTCGAACCGGCAGTCGGCCCGACCCGACGAGTCGAGTTGGACGCCGGATCGGTCGGCGACGCAATCGATCGGCTTCTGGATCGCCATCCGACCCTGCGCGTCCACCTCTTCGACGAGCAAGGGAACCTGCGTCAGCATGTCCTGTGTTTCGTCGAGGGAAGCCAGACCAGGCTCGGCGACCGCAGCACCCCGATCACGGAGCCGACCCAAATCACGTTCCTCCAGGCGGTTTCGGGGGGAGCGCTCAGGTGAAGGCCGACGTTGTGGTCTGTGGGGCCGGCATCGCCGGAGTCGCCACCGCGTATCACCTATCTGTCAAGCGCGGGGTGAGGAACGTCGCGCTCGTCGATCCCCGACCGCCTCTGACCCTTACTTCCGACAAGTCGACGGAGTGTTATCGCAATTGGTGGCCAAATGCACCCATGGTCGGTCTGATGAATCGATCAATCGACTTGCTCGAAGAGATGGCCCGGGAAAGCGACAACGCTTTCCACCTCAGCCGGCAGGGTTATCTGTATGTCACGGCCAATCCCGATCGTCTCCGCAACATGGCGAACGAGGGGGTCTCGATATCGAACCTGGGAGCCGGCGAGTTGCGCCGCCATCCGGGAACGTCGGATTACACATCGACCGATCTTCCGGGTCTCCCGGAGGGCGCCGACCTGTTTCTCGAGGGCGATGAGCTCCGGCGCTTCTATCCGTTCCTAACCGAGCGGGCCGTTGGTGGGGTTCACGCTCGACGGGCCGGGTGGTTCTCGGCCCAGCAGCTCGGCGCCTGGATGATCGAGCGAGCGCTCGAAGAGGGCCTGCGGATAGTCAAGGACGCTGTCAGCGGCGTCTCTGTCAACGGCGGAGCGGTCAGCGGAGTCCGACTCAACGGCGGGCAGGAGATAGCAACCTCGTTGTTCGTCAACGCCGCCGGGCCGATGCTCGCTGAGGTAGGACGGCTGTTCGAGGTAGAGCTGCCGATCTTCTCCGAGGTCCATATCAAGGTCGCCTTCCGCGACCGCCAGCGGGTGATCCCCCGACACTCGCCGATGGTCATCTGGTCCGATCCCCAAACCCTGAGCTGGTCGGAAGAGGAGGTCGAAGCGCTTCAGTCGGAGGGCCGGACCGATTTGCTGGGGACGATGCCCGCGGCTTGCCACTACCGGCCGGAGGGCGGGCCCGACTCGGACTGGCTCGTGGCGCTGTGGGAATACCACCGGATGATCCAGGAGCCGACCTGGCCTCTACCAGATGATCCTCTCTATCCCGAGGCGGTTGTGAAAGGACTGACAACGATGGTGCCGAGCCTGGCCGTCTATCTCGACCGGCTCCCGCAACCGGTGGTCGACGGCGGTTACTACACCAAGACCAGGGAGAACCGGCCGCTGGTGGGACCGCTCGGGGTCGATGGGGCATTCGTCGTCGGGGCCTTCTCAGGATTCGGGGTGATGGCCGCCGCCGCCGCAGGTGAGCTCGCCTCGATGTACGTCACGAACGCCGACCTGCCGGATTACGCCACAGCCTTCGCGTTGTCTCGCTATGACGATCCGGCCTATCTGGCCGAGATCGAGTCGATCA
>JANMST010000322.1:0-11387 GCA_031389635.1 Acidimicrobiia bacterium
ATTTTGCAGCCGGCAGGTGGGTGGAGGCATCTTCGAACGCCAAAGGCTTTGGCTCCGACTCGGTTATGGCGGGCGAGGAATGGCTGGCTGGCCCCTACGGAGTCCTGGTCGGGGCCGGGGCGCTGCGAATGTCATTGGAGAGGCTCAGCCGGGGCCTGCCGACCTTCAAGAGAAGGTGGGTCTCGGCCGGTCCGGACGGGCGGGCCGTCGTCAGGGTTCTTCCGGTCGAATGGTGGGAGCCATTGCTCCTGAGCGGGTACCGGCTCGATCTGTCGATGCAACCAGGGGTCACCCCGGCCAATCTCTCCGACCATACGGCGGCGCTTTACCGCAACCCACCGCGGGCAGGTCGAGTGTGCGTGGTGCTCGGCGCCGGCAACATCGCCTCGATTCCTCCTCTCGACGTGATCTACAAGCTCTACGCCGAGGGTCAGGTCGTGGCACTGAAACTCAGTCCGGTCAACGACTACCTCGGTCAGATCTACTCGGAGATTTTTGCCGACTTCATCGACCGTGGCTTCTTGCAGATCTTCTACGGCGGCAGTGAGGCCGGGGCGGCCATCGTTAACAGTGCCAATGTGGACACGGTCCACATCACCGGAAGTGCCAGTTCTCACGACCGGATTGTCTACGGGAGCGGACCTGAAGCGGCCGAGCGTCGCCGGCGCGGCCAACCCCTCTTGGACAAGCCCATCACCAGCGAATTGGGCGGGGTCAGCCCGTTCATTGTCGTTCCCGGGCCGTGGAGCGAGGCCGACCTCCGCTATCAGGCCGAGCATTTCGTCACTCAGAAGGTCATGAATAGCGGCTTCAATTGCATCGCGGCTCAGGTTCTAGTTCTGGCCGAAGGGTGGGGAGCGGCCGATCGGTTTGTGCGCCACATCCACGACGTGATCGAAGAATTGCCCGCCAGGGATTCGTACTACCCGGGATCGGATGATCGGCGTCTCGTGGTTGCCGGTCACCCGGCTGCCGTTTCGATGGGTCGGTCCGGCGTCAGCCACGTCCGCGATCTCGATCCTGATGGTTCCCACCCCGCCTTCGAGGAGGAGTTCTTCGCTACGGCTTTCGCGTCGACCCGCTTGGCTCACGCTGATCCAGGATCTTTCCTCGATGCCGCCGTCGAATTTGCCAATGAACGTCTGGACGGGACTCTCGGAGCGGTTGTCATAGCCCATCCCCGGACGATCGCCGAGCTGGGCCCACGGTTCGAACAGTCGATAGCAAGGCTGCGATATGGATCTGTCGGCGTGAATGTCTGGACCGCCTTCAACTTCCTACAGCCGAGAAGCAGTTGGGGCGCTTACCCCGGACACACTCTTGCCGACGTCGGGAGCGGGATCGGTAACGTTCACAACGCCCTGCTGTTCGATTCCCCGGAGAAGACCGTCGCCCGGGGCCCGTTCCGTCCGCTCGGCCGCTCGGTCCTGGCGGGTGAGTTCCACATTTCGCCGAAACCGCCCTGGTTCGTGACCTCCCGCACCGGTCGCCGAACCTCAGAATTGTTCACCAGGTTCCTAACCGATCACTCGGTCCGGCGGTTGCCAGGCATCTTCGCCTCAGCCCTGAAAAGCTAAGCCTCAAGCTTCAGGCTTCAAGCAACAGCGCTCGTCTCACGTCCCACGTCACATGTCTCACGTGAAGAAACCGAACCCGTGAGACGTGAGACGTGAGACGTGAGACGATCCCTCACCCCCCGGGCCTCGAACAATCCGCCTACTGCCCCTTGAACTCGGGTTTCCGCTTCTCGGCGAAGGCGGTCATTGCTTCGGTGAGGTCGTCGGAGAGGAGGAAGGCGGCATTCCAAACCGCCACGTAGTCGAGGCCTTCGGCCACGGTCTGTCCTTCGCCAGCCTTCAGGATTCGCTTGGCGCCCTGCACCACCAGGGGAGAGTTCGCGGCGATGGCCGCAGCCAATTCCAAAGCTGCACTCAGAGTGGCTTCGCCGTCCGGATAGACGTCGTTGACGAGGCCGATGCGAAGCGCACGAGCAGCGTCGATGTCTCTGCCGGAATACACCATCTCGGCCACATGGCCAGGTCCGATGATCGCCGGCAACCGCTGCAGCGTTCCTACATCCGCCACCAGGCCCATCACGGTCTCGCGCACACCGAACGTTGCGTCGGCCGAAGCCAACCGGATGTCGCACGCCGTGATCAGATCGACTCCGGCCCCCAGGCAATACCCGTGAATGGCGGCGATGGCAGGCTTGGGAGAGTCGGCCAACGACGTGAAGGTTGCCTGCAACTCTCGTATCTGCTGGTACATCACCATCCGCCGGGCGGCCTCCGACACGCCTTCCGGGGCGAGGGCGCCGAGCATCTGCAAGTCGATCCCGACGGTGAAGGCGGGGCCTCGTCCGGCCACGACGATCGCCCTCACATTTTCATCAGCCGAGAGCGCTGCGGCAGCCGTCGGCAGATCCGCCCACATGTCGGCGCTGAGAGCGTTCCTCTTCTCCGGGCGGTTCAACCAGATCAGCCCGGTTTGCCGGCGACGCTCAACCTCGATGTGTGAAAAGGTCACGGTTCCGCCGATCGCCAAGCTTCCTTGAGCTTCACCCGTCGTCCGAACCTCAGGAGGCCACCTGCGTAGATGCGGGCTGACAGTCGGACCAGCAAGACGATCGAGAAGATTGCAACGATCACCGTCGCAACATGCTCGACAGCCCCGATCCCGTCGAGGGACTGGCGAATTGGCACCACGAAGGGCGCTGTGAACGGGACGAAGGAGGTGACCCTGGCGAGCATCGAGGTCGGATCATCGAGAGCGTTGATGCTCACGAAGAACCCGGCCACCGCCAGCATGGTCATGGGGAAGGCCGCCGATTGGGCATCCTCCGGGCGGCTGGCCAGCGACCCGGCTGCTGCGTACGACACGGAGTAGACGGAGAAGCCGAGGATGAACCAGAGGATGAGAAAGAGAAGGCCGTCGATCGGGAGCCTCGGTATGTCGACGGCCTCGGTCATGTTCACAAGAATGAACGCGAAGCCGATTGTGAGCACAAACTGCCCGATTCCGAGCAGGCCTATCCCGAGCACCTTGCCACCGAGCAGCTGCCAGGGGCGCAGGGTGGCGAGCAGCACCTCGACCACGCGGTTGTTCTTCTCCTCGGTTACACCGGTGAGGGTCCAGGAGCCGTACGAAAGGATCGCGATGTACATCAACAGCAGACCCGCATATGCAATCACGGGTCGGATGTCACCCTCGGGGTCTTCGCCGTCGAGACTCATCACCTCAAGCGGTGATGAGGAGAGGATCGCGATTACATCCGCCGCGGCCTGCCCGTTCTCCTCGACCAGGCGCTGCAACCGAACGGAGCCGGCCGCTCGTTGAATCGTGTCCACCAACCCGTTGCCCGAGAACCCGGTTCGCTCCTGGAGGACGGTGGTCCCATCGACGAGGACCAGGTCGACCTCCCCGGCGACGAGCGCCTGCTCGGCTTCCTCGAGGCTGGCAAACGAAGTCGTCTCGTATCGCTCGGAATCGTCCCCCTCCTCGGCCGTAGCGAGATCCTGAGCTGCCTGGATGATTGGCTCGTTGTCCTCGCCGACGACTCCTATCGAGTGAATGGCGGCTTCCCCTCCAAGCAGTTGGGGCAGCACCAATGCAGCTGCGACCAGGAGCAGCGTCACGACACAGGAGATGATGAACGACTTCGACCGTCCCCGCTCTCGCAGCTCCCGCATGGCTACGAGTCTCATTCCTCCGATGCCGCTGATCGTCTTCATGCGACTGTGTCCAGGAAGATCTCTGAGAGGCTCGGCGAGGTATACACAAAGCGACGGATAGAGCCAGATGCCAGAGCGTCGCCGAGCACCCCGCGAACGTCGACGTCGGATCGGATCAGGAGCTTGTGTCGGGCACCATCGCGTTCCGCTCTGATCACGCCATCGATCTTCTCCAAGAGACGGGCGTCGGGATTGGTCAACTCGATCTCGAGATGGCGCACCGGAGATGAATCCTTGATCTCGATCACGGAGCCGCTCTTCACGATCTTCCCGCGATGGATGATGGCGACGTCCTCGCAGAGATCTTCGACCAGATCGAGCTGGTGCGATGAGAACAAAACGGCTGCTCCCCGGGCGGCCCGCTCCCTAAGCACCTCCGCCATAGTTTCGACTCCGAGCGGATCGAGTCCTGAGAAGGGCTCGTCGAGAACGAGCAATTCCGGGTCATGGACCAGGGCGGCGGCCAACTGGACTCGTTGCTGGTTGCCGTGGGACAGCTTTTCGACCTGATCGGCGGAGCGATCCTTCAGGCCGAGCCGCTCAAGCCACTTGCCGGCGCTTTCGCGAGCCTCCGAAGAACTCAGGCCGTGCAGAGTCCCGAGATACGTGAGCTGGTCGGCAGCCTTCATCTTCGGGTAGAGGCCCCTGGTCTCTGGCATGTACCCGAACCGGAGCCGCCCGTCGGGCCCGATCGCCTTGCCCTGCCAGGAAACCGAACCAGCGTCAGGAGTGAGGAGACCGAAAACGGCACGCATGGTGGTGGTCTTGCCGGCCCCGTTGGGACCCAGAAAGCCGAGCATCCGGCCTGGCTGGACACTAAATGAGCACCCATCGAGGGCCTTGATATCGCCATAGGCCTTGTGGAGGCCCTCGATCGCAAGCATCGATGGAACGGTAGCCCACCCGGCTGGAACGAAATTCCCAGGTCGGTTCCCGACGTTGACCTCAAGCGAGCGGGATCCTGACGACGAACCTGGCCCCGGGATTGTGGGTCGTGTCCACCTCAACAGTCCCTCCGTGGCGTTCGATGATCTCCCGGGTTATTGCGAGGCCGAGTCCGGATCCACCGGCGGCCTGCGTTCTGGCAGGGTCGACGCGGACGAATCGTTCGAAGATCTTGTCAGCGTGCACCTCAGAAATGCCGGGTCCGTCGTCGCCGACGGTGAGGACTGCCACGCCCGCTAACTCCGACAGTGTGAAGGTGACGGAGCGTGAAGCGTGGCGTTCGGCATTGTCGCCCAGATTTCTGATGACTCTGGCTAGTTGTTGGGGGTCACCGGTCACTTGCGCCGCTGAAACTCCTGACATGTCGACCGCGAGTCGGCCATCGGCTTTGAGCCGTCTGCCTTCCTTTAAAACCAGGTCATCAAGATCCACCGGGTCCGCCCGGACCGGCAGCCGGCCGGCGTCGAGTCTGGCCAGCACGAGCAGGTCTTCAACCAACCGTTGAAGTGCGACGACCTCCTCGCGGAGACTTTCGAGCCTTTCCCGAACCCCCTCTCGAGGCGCCGTCGCCAGATCCACTTCGATCTCGGATCGCATACGGGCCAATGGACTACGCAGCTCGTGAGAGGCGTCGCCGACGAAGCGCTGCTGGCGCTCGACGGAGCTTTCGAGACGCTCGAGCATTGCGTTCATGGTTGTGGCCAGTCGGCCGATTTCGTCCATGGCTGGAGGGAGCGGGACCCTCCGATGAAGATCGGTGGCACCTATCTCGGCCACCTCCGATCGGATGTCCTCAACCGGTTTGAGGGTTCGACCAACCAACCACCAGACCACGCCGGCCAGGAGGGCAACTGCGAGAGGTATGGTCACGAGGAGAGCACCAGCAAGCAACTCTGTGCTCTCGGCAACATCATCGAGGGTGGTGCCAATTTGGAGGACCCTGGGACCTTCCGCCGTTTGCACGGTCCGGCTGAGAACCCGAAACACGTCGTCGTCGATCGCGAGCCCCGTGACGGTCATGATCGTTTCCGCAGCACCTGCTTGGTAGTCGATCTGGAGAGGTGGCGCGTTGCGCAGGTTGGGACTCGAAGCGACGGTTTCCCCGTCGATGCTCAGAACCTGAGCGAATCCTTCCCGTTCGGTGGCGGCCAACTGGACAGTCGCCAATTCGGGCGTCGCCAGCAACGCAGTCAGATCCTGAGCCCTTTGAGTGAGGCCTAGGTCGACGTTGGCCGTGAGTTGGCGCCGATGCACGGCAACAAGGGCGACTGAAACCAGGACCAGGACCATCGCCACCGACAGAGCTGCGAGAACGGCAATGCGAAATCGAATCGAGGAACGTCGCATTACACGTTCGTCGCGAGTCGGTATCCAGCGCCTCTGACAGTCTCGATAGTCCGTCGCCCAAACGGCTCGTCGATCCGGCTTCGCAAGCGACGGATGTAGACCTCGACGATGTTGGGGTCACCTTCGAAGTCGTACTCCCAGACACCGTTGAGGATTTCGGTTTTAGACATGACTTGTCCCGCTCTTCTCAGCAAGAACTCGAGGACGTCGAACTGACGTGAAGTCAGTTTGACCTCAACGTCCCCTCTCCATGCTCGTCTCTGTCCCGGGTCGATCCGAAGGTCGCCGACTTCAACTGGTATGGGGTCGCGTCCGGTGGTCCTCCGCAAGAGCGCCCTGACGCGGGCAACCAGAACCGGAAATGAGAATGGCTTCGTCAGGTAGTCGTCGGCTCCGGTTTCGAGGGCTTCGGCCTCGTCAAGATCACCGTCCTTCGCCGTCAGCATCAGAATGGGAGTCCAATTGCCTGCCTCCCGCAATGCCGAACAGATCTGATAGCCGTTCCGACCGGGGAGCATGATGTCGAGGATGATCAGGTCGTAGCTTCCCTCGGTTGCGAGCCATAAACCCTCGGATCCATCGAGGGAAGCCTCAACAGTGAAACCTTCCCCCTCCAGACCCCTCTTGACTGCCGTGGCAATTTTCTTGTCGTCCTCCACGAGGAGCAGCTTCACGAGTCCATTATCCCAGGCGGACCTGACTCCTGACTGACTAACTCATCTGCCGGAAAGTCAGGCTGGGGTCAGGATGGATTTCGTATGTTGGAAGGAGAAACACATCAGGTCCACCGAGCAAGGAGATTCCGAATGAAGAACAAGACCAAACTGCTTGTGGCTGGCGCCGTTCTTGCTGCTGGCGCAGCAGTTCCTGCAATTGCCCAGGCGGGAGGCGACTCCGAGACAACGATACCGGGTTCTGACATCGACCGCGCATCTGCGGCTGCAATCAACCACCTCGGTGGTCAGGTTGACGTGCAGTTGGACGAAGACTTCAACGTCGCCGGTACCGAAGACGAAGTGGGTGTCGATGATGAAACGACTGGCGATGACGAAGCGGGCCGCGAAGACGAAGGTGCGGCCGAAGAATCATCTGAAGGCGATTCCGAATCCCCAATACCTGGACCCGACATCGAGCGCGCTTCGGCCGCTGCGATCGCGCACCTCGGTGGTGGACAAGTGACCGACACTGAAATCGGAGACGAAGAGTCCTACTACGAGGTCGAGGTCACCTTCGAGGACGGCCGGCAGGTTGACGTGCAATTGGATGAGAACTTCAACATCGTGGGCACCGAAGACGACGGTCCCGAGGACGAGGAGTCAGGCGGGGACTGAACCCTCGCTGTTAGCGCCCCCGCATTTCGTGGTGCTTGCACTCCCTACTACCCCGTCGGTTGGTTGGTTGTCGAATTCCTGGCCTCAAGAGGAGCCCAAAATGCCCTGTCAAATCGCTCGACCAACTCAGAGGTCGCAAAGGAGTCGCCCGCAAAGGTCGGCATTCGTCCTGGCTGCTTGCGCACTCGTGATGGTGTCTGCCTGCGGCCCAGATTCTGGACCTGGAAATGCGACCACTGCCTCGTCCGGGGACGACACCTCCCGACCGGGCGCCGTCGATCTTCCCCAGGGGTCCGAGCAGGTCGAACTGAACCCAGCCGACTTCACGACCGAGATCGACAATCCTTACCTACCGATGGTTCCAGGCACTCGCTGGACCTATCGCGAGGTTGGTCCTGACGGTGAGGTGATGGAAGTTGTGGTGATAGTCACCAACACCACCAGGCAAATCGCCAATGGTGTCACCGCCCGGGTTGTGCGTGACACTGTCACCCTCGACGGCGAGATCATCGAGGACACATTCGACTGGTATGCGCAGGACCAGGCGGGCAACGTCTGGTACTTCGGCGAGGACACGGCCGAGTTTGGGAGTGGTGAGATCACATCGACCGCGGGCTCCTTCGAGGCCGGTGTTGATGGCGCCCTTCCTGGAATCATCATGCCCGGCAATCCGACCCCGGGGATGAAGTACCGCCAGGAGTACTACGCGGGCGAGGCGGAGGACAACGGCGAGGTCTTGAGCACCAATGAGATGGCCGACGTCCCTTTCGGGCACTTTGAAGAGATGCTCTTGACCAAGGACACCATCACGCTTGAACCCGAGGTTCTTCAGTACAAGCTCTATGCCAGAGGCGTCGGTGTCGTTCTCGTCCTTGATGTCTCCGGAGGCAGCGGTCGAGAGGAACTCATCAACGTCGACACCGCTCCTGAAGATGCCGGCACCGGTCCGCTCGGTAGCCCGAGTCCCTAGTCGAAAAGGACTGTTCGCCGCGTCAGACCGACTCGGCGATAGCTCAGCCGTCACAAAACGAGGTCTTCCGTCTTCCGGCCTTCTCATCCTTTTCTTAATGGGTCCTCAGATGGCTCAGAAGCCTGGGTGATTGGCTGAGGGGGTGTCGCACCAAGGAGCTTCCTCAATGACGTCCCGTTCTTTTCGATTGCTGTCAATCGGGCTCGCCGCCCTTCTATTGGTAGGGGCCTGCGGCGGGGCCGCGGCCGACGACGGCGGGTTGGCCACTCTCGATAGTGGAGAGTCCGACGAGGCCACGACCACCACGGCCGCGGCGTCGGAGGCGGACATCGAGGAAGCGGCGCTGGAGTTCGCCCAGTGCATGCGCGACCACGGAGTGCCCGACTTTCCTGACCCCAACTTCACCGAAGGCGGCGGCGGGATCATCGTCGGCGGACCCGACGGCGATGGCCCCGGATTCGACCCCGGGTCCGACGAGGTGCAGGAAGCCTTCGAAGCTTGCGGAGAAGTCCTCGAAGGGGCCGCGTTTGGCCCGGGTGGCGGCAACTTCGATCCCACCGAACTCCAGGACAACCTCCTTGCCATGGCCGAGTGCCTGAGCGATCAGGGTCTCGAAGTCGACGACCCCGATCTCTCCAACTTCGGACCTGCCGCCGGCGGCCCTCCCCCCGACACCGAGGCGAGCGATTCTGAGACTGGCGATGGCTCGGAGGTGCGGGCGTTCTCGATCTTCGGAGATCTCGACATGGAGGACCCGGAAGTGCAGGCCGCAATGGAGGCGTGCCAGGGAGAAGTTGGATTCGGGTTCCAGTCGGCGACCTCCACCGAGGACGGTGAGGGCTGATGAACGACCCTCAAGTGGACGGAAACCAGACAACGGGAGACCCGCTCCAGAATTCGTGGCCGGTGTCGGCCACTCCGATCCTGCCGACCCGAAGCGACGACCACCAGGTCGACGTCGTCGACGAGCGAGCCCTCGCGATCCAGGTACCACGAAAGGCTGGCAAGCCCTGGGCCTGGTCGGTCGCTGGCGCGGTGATGATTTCCTTGCTGGTCTTCGCCGCCGTCCGCTTCCTTGGCGACGCGGCCGAGGCCGAGGAGGTCGAGACGGGACCCGTCGCCACGAGCGAAATCCAGGTCCGCGATCTGGCCGAGAGCCAGGAGTACACGGGACAGCTCCAGTACGACGATGCAATCCCGGTGGCTGCCTCCGGAAGCGGTTACTTAACCGGATTGGTCGAGGACGGCGACACCATCGAGCGGGGCGATGTGGTGTACCGGCTCTCGAATGATCCCGGTGAAGCCGAACTCCTCACTGCTGAGCAGCAGGTGGCGTCGGCTGTGTCGCAGCTCGCCTACCTGGCGCAGGGAATCGAGGTTGAGAAAGTCGAAGTCCCGACCTTGATAGTCCATGGTCGTCAGGACCGCGTCCTCCCGATCGGGAACGGGATCGAACTCGCCGGCCGCATCTCAACTTCCCGATTGATCCAGATCGACGGGCTCGGTCACCTTGTGCAGATGGAGCGCCCGGACATCTTCAATCCGATCGCCACCGCCTTCTGGTGGGGGCTCCAGGCGAACTTGTGAGGTTCGCGGTCGTAGGCGCAACCGGCTCCGGCAAGACCACGCTTGCCCGGAGCATCGGCCAGTGTCTCTCGATTCCCCACATCGAACTGGACGGGATCTATCACCAACCTGGATGGACCCGGCTTCCAGAGGCGGAATTTCGGCTCAGGATAATCGAGGAGGTGGGTCGACCGACATGGGTGATCGACGGCAACTATTCCGAGGTGCGCGACCTCGTGTGGGGGGCGGCCGACCTCGTGATATTCCTCGACTATCCACGGTCGGTCATCATGAGTCGGGTAATTCGGAGGAGCCTCGGCAGGGCCGCCGTCCGGCGTCAGCTCTGGAACGGCAACCGGGAGTCGTTCAAGAAGCTCCTTTCGAAAGACCCCGAGGAGAACATCGTCAGATGGGCATCGGCTGCGGTCGACACCCTCCATCAGAGGTACGTCACGGCGATGACCGATCCAGGGTGGAGCCGCCTTGCCTTTGTCCGCTTCACCGATCCGAGCCAAGCGGCGGCCTTCTTGACGGCACTCGGCGGCTGATCAATCCGCGGATCGAACGACAACGAGAGAATCGACAACCTCTGTCACGTCGGGGAGGCCGATGGCCGTTGTGGTGCCCCCCTCAGCAGTCGAGGTGGTAGGGGCAAGCGTGGTTATGGTCGAGGTCGATGAAACCGACGCCAGAGTGGAAACCCCGGTCGAGGTGGGGGCGGCTGTACCTCCCGAGCAGGCAGTCAACGGCAGCACAGCGACCCCGCGGCGCATTGTCCCACCGTAGTTTCGGATCACGCTCAAGCCGTCCTCGGTTGGTCAGCCCATGACCGAAGCGTTGTTCGTCGCCGAGGGCGACCGCTTCGTTCCCACCGAATTGACCCGGGGTGGTTGGACCGATGACACGCAGCACGGAGGCCCTCCGGCCGGGTTGCTTGGTCGCGTCGTCGAGTTGGTGCCGACCTCGACGCCGATGCAGGTGGTGCGTTTCACGATCGATCTGTTCCGGCCTATCCCGCTACGTCCCCTGTCGGTGGCGACTGACGTTCGACGCGACGGTCGGAGGATTCAAGTTGTCGACGCTTCCCTCTTCGACGGTGACCTCGAACTGGGCCGGGCCACCGCCCTCAAGATCCGCACGACCGAGATCGACCTGCCCGATGTCGACACCTCACGGATGGAGTCGGCCGGGCCCGAGGCCATCGAAGTCCTCGACTGGGGCGGATACGGAGACCGTTCGGTGTCGAGATTTCACTACGACGCCGTGGAGATCCGGAGCGTCGACGAAAGCTTTATCGCCAACCGACCGGGCCTGTCGTGGTTCCGCCTCAAGTATCCGCTGGTGGCGGGTGAGGAGCCGACGCCGTTTGTCCGCTTGGCCACGCTGAGCGACATGGCGAATGGCAACGCCCGAGCGATAGATCCCGGGCGATGGCTGTTTGTCAATCCGGACATCACGTTGTACTGCCATCGACCTCTGGTCGGCGAATACGTCGGA
>JANMST010000357.1:0-1975 GCA_031389635.1 Acidimicrobiia bacterium
GTTCGGTCACCGCCTTGACGATTGCCGGATGGGCATGGCCAGCCAGCATCGCCCCGTAGCCACCGTGATAGTCGACGTACTGATTTCCGTCGACATCGAAGACCCGTGAACCGCATCCTCGCTCCGCCCAGATGGGGTGGGGGAAGGAGATCTGCCAACTGGAGGTGACGCCTCCTGCCAGCGAACTGCTTGCCTGTCTCGTGTACTCGGCGGACCGTGGCATCCGGGCCACGAACCGCTCCTGCTCTGCGGCGATGATTCGATCGAGGGCCGCAACCTCGAGGTCGTGGCCTAGGGCCACCATGGGTTCTCCTTTTCGAACGGGGGACGCCACCCTTCCGTTCTTCTCGCTGCGCGAGGGTGGGTCTCCCTTCGCTGGCTCGGTCGGGAAGACTTTGTGTCTCCCGCCTTAACTGAACCGTCGTTCAATATAGCCGACTAAACTGAACCGCGGTTCAGGTTATTAGACTTTTCCTATCCGATCCCGGGAGGTGTGACTTTGAATATGCCCGCGCCCATTGACCAGGCAGCCGTCCAAGACCTCCTGCGTCCATTTGGCTACAGCCGCACCCTTCCCGCCCAGGCCTATCGGTCCCAGGAGGTTTTCGACTGGGAAACCGAGCACATCTTTTCGGGTGGCTGGGTTTGCCTGGGTCGGACCGAAGACCTGCTCGCGCCCGGCCAACTTCGAGCGCTCGACCACGGATCCGAAACCGTGCTTCTAGCCCGTGACTCCGAGGGATCCGTATTCGGATTCTCCAATGTCTGCCGGCATCGGGGCCATCCGCTGGTGGAGGTCGGTGAGCCGATCGATGCTCGTCTGATCCGTTGTCCGTATCACGCCTGGTCCTACCGCTTCGACGGAACCCTGCGGTCAGCCCCATCGCTCACCCAGTCCCCGGATTTCGACCCTTCCGATTGGCCCCTCACCCCGATGCGAGTCGGAGAGTGGCTGGGCTGGCTTTTTATGGACCCGACCGGGACCGCCGGCCCTCTCGATACCACGTTCGGCAACCTTGCCGGGTTCCTTGCCCCCTACGAGCCGCAGCGACTCGTCAAGGTCGCCCGTCATTCCTACGAGATCCAGGCCAACTGGAAGCTCGCCGTCGAGAACTATCACGAGTGCTACCACTGCACGTCAATCCATCCCGAATTGTGCGAGGTCACCCCGCCCACCTCGGGAGAGGACGTCGCACCGGACGGACTCTGGTGCGGAGGGACGATGGTTCTTAAGGATCACGCCAACACGATGTCGCTCACCGGTGAGTCTCGTGGGATCAACTTCCGCAACCTGCCTCCGGGTCGCGATCGCGACGTCCTCTATATGGGGGTCTGGCCGAATCTCTTGATCAGCCCGCACCCTGACTATGTGATGACGCATCGGATGGTCCCTCTCGCTCCTGACCGCACCTACATCGAATGTGATTGGCTGTTTCCGCCGGAAGCCCTAGCACTGGAGGGTTTCGACCCCGGCTACGCAGTGGAGTTCTGGGATATCACCAACTGGGAGGACTGGACCGCCTGCATAAACGTGCAGAAAGGTGCCGCCAACCGGGGCTTTCGCCCTGGTCCCCTCTCACCCTGGGAGACCACGATCTATCAGTTCCTCTACATGGTCGGCCAGGCCTATTCCGGCCAAGGGGTCTCGGCCCCGCCGATGCCGGATCGACCCGCGCTGGTCCAAGCCTCTACCTCGGTCTGACCTCCCCTTCCTCCCGTTCTGGCGCTACGCGATGGGGTCAGGGCCCCATCCTGTCCTCCCAAAACGATCTAGTAGTGCGTCGCGGATTTGGCTTCGGTGAGTGCGGCCCGTCCGCGGCGGACCTTTGCGATGATCTCTTCGGCGGTCTTCTTCCTTGTGAAGGGCTTCGGGTCGTCGTTCCAGTGCTCGGCCCACAGCTCGATTGCTTCGATGAGCACCTCGACGCTGTTGAAGGTGCCGCGGCGTAGCCGACGTTCGGTGAGCAGGTGGAAC
>JANMST010000376.1:0-2089 GCA_031389635.1 Acidimicrobiia bacterium
AATGCACGGGGCGGGGTTTGGCGGGTTCGGGCCATTGCATCACCGCTGCTTGGGCTCTCGAGCCCGTCTGCGGGTCCTATTTCTGGCGGGTGGTAGTGACCTCTCCTGAGATCCTGGTGTTTCTGTTTTTCATGATCACGGATCCGAAGACCATCCCCGGTGGCCGACTCGCACGTGTCGCCTTTGCGTTCTGTCTGGCCGTGGTCTGCACGCTGTTGATTGCACCGCAGACGACCGAGTTCGGCGCCAAGGTGGCGCTGCTGGGCGGCCTGGTGGTGATGACCTCGGTGCGCTATCTATTTGATCGGGTTCTCCCGGAGATGGTCGCCGAACCAGCCCGGAGCCACTCGCTCGTCGACCGTCTCGTCACGCCAGCTGGGGCGAACCTTGATCGGCGTCGGACTTTTCTCCGGGGGGCGGCGCTGGGCTCAGTGCTCACCCTGGTGGCGGCTGGAGTCGTTGTCGCCGGTGCCCCCGCCCGACAGGCCGCCCAGGCCGCTGTGATGGAGACTCCCGTCGTCGAGGTCGAAATCGATCCCTCCACTCTCCCGGCGGTCACGGTCGCCGCGGATGTGGAGGCGTTGAACAGCGCAGTTGCCGGCGGGGGAGCCGACGAACTGGCGGTGGCTCTCGCCGAGGATCTCATGATCGAAGCGGAGGCCATGCGGCGGGCCGATTCCAGCCTCTTGCGGGCAGCCGACGATGGCAAGCGGCTAATTGAGATGGAGCGCCGAGTCGAAGTCGCCGCGACCCGGGGCGAGTTCATCGTGTCGAACTACCGCTTCGACGCGCTTCACCTTGTGGTCGTATTCACCGATGGGACCCAGGAAGGCCCCAGTCTGGCCTTCGAAGCACAAGGTCTGGTGGAGGAGGTCATCCTCGACGCCGCCGGCCTGGAGGTCCGACGAGAGGAGTCTCCATTCGCTTCCGTCTTTGTCATGCGCAAAGGCCCCGGGGAGCGGTGGCTCATAGTCGACGAGCTGCCACCAGAGGCAACGCAGTGAGGATGGAACGCAAGTGAGTAAGAAGGACGCGAGCAATCCTGTGGTCGAGATGATGGGTCGCCGTCTCCGGCTGGCTGTCATCGGGGGAGGGCCGGGGAGCTTCATCGGTGCGATGCACAGAACCGCGGCACGTCTCGACGACAGGTTCGAGCTCGTGGCAGGAGCCCTCACCTCGGACCCCGCTCGCTCGCGGGCCGCTGGGATGGCGATCGGTCTGCCCGAGGAGCGCGCCTATGGGGACGGCCCGGCGCTGCTGGCCGGGGAGGCTGGACGCGAGGACGGGGCCGATGTCGTTGCGATCATGACACCCAACGACACGCATCACGCCTACTCCATCGGCGCTCTCGATCGTGGCTTCGATGTGATCAGCGACAAGCCGATGACCAACACCCTCGCCGAAGCTCTGGACCTGGTGGACCGGGTCAGGAAGACCGGCCTGGTTTTCTGCCTGACTCACAATTACACCGGGTACCCGATGGTTCGCCAGGCGCGGGCGATGGTCGAGGACGGCCAGTTGGGAGACGTCCGCCTGGTACAGGTGGAATATGTGCAGGGAGGCAAGGCGGCCGAACGGGATCCGGATCCGGTTGGTCCCCTCCCGTGGCGCTACGACCCGGTCCGCGGCGGCCCCTCTCTGGTGATGGGCGACATCGGCACCCATGCCCACAACCTGGTCCGGTTCATCACCCAGGTTGAAGTATCCCAAGTGGCCGCCGAGGTTGGATCGATTGTCCCCAACCGCCTCGTTCACGACTACGCCGCGGCAATGCTCCGCTTCGACAACGGTGCCCGTGGCAGCTTCTGGGTGACGCAGGCCGCGGCCGGCGAGGAGAACTGCCGGCGGATACGGGTCTCGGGGAGCCGGGCGAGCCTCGAATGGAATCAGGAACAACCCACTTTTCTCATGTTCAGGCCGATATCGGGCCCGGCCGAGGTGCGGACCCCCAACGGTCCCGGAACTCTGCCGCTATCCGCCCGGGCGACCCGAATCGTCAAGGGTCACCCCGAGGGATTCCACGAAGCTTTCGCCAACATCTACTCCGACGCGGCCGAGGCCATCGCCGGCCGCCGCAGCGGCAAGAAAC
>JANMST010000377.1:0-4295 GCA_031389635.1 Acidimicrobiia bacterium
CCTCCGGCGATGCCGAGATCGGCCTCGCGGGCCTCGCCGGGTCCGTTGACCACGCAGCCCATCACAGCCACCTGGATAGGGATGTTCAGCGCCTCGAGCGCGGTTTGCGCCTCCGCTGCGATCCTTATCACGTCGACATCGGCCCGACCGCAGGAGGGGCACGCGATGAGATCGAGGCCCTTACGTTCCCGCAACCCGAGATACTCGAGCAATTGACGTCCGGCCTTGGCCTCCTCGACCGGATCGGCGGTCAACGAGAACCTGATCGTGTCTCCGATGCCCTCCAAGAGGAGAGTTGAAATGCCGGCGACCGACTTGATCAATCCGCCGGGCGGAGGTCCGGCTTCTGTCACACCCAGGTGTAGTGGATAAGGAACGGCTTCGGCCAGCAACCGGTACGACTCGACCATCGACGGCACGTTCGAATGCTTCACCGAGATCTTGATGTCGAAGAAGTCGACCTCCTCGAGGTATCGCACTTCGGTCAGTGCCGATTCCACCAGCGCTTCGGGAACCGGGGCGCCAAAGCGGTCAAGCAGATCCTTGTCCAGAGACCCTGCGTTCACTCCGATCCGAATCGAGATCCCGCGGTCCTTGGCTTCGCGAGCCACGGTCTTGATTTGATCTTCCTTGCGGATGTTGCCCGGGTTGAGCCTGAGTCCCTGGACCCCCGCCTCCATGGCCGCCAGAGCCAGCCGGTATTGAAAATGGATGTCGGCGATGATTGGAACCGGCATCCTTGGCATCATCTCGGCCAGACCTTGAGCTGCTTCGACGTCATTGCAGGTGATTCGAACGATGTCGGCTCCTGCGCCCGCAAGGGCGTATACCTGGGCCAGGGTGCCGTCCACATCGGCGGTCTTCGTCGTGCACATCGATTGGACGCTGATCGGAGCGCTTCCTCCGACGGGCACCTTTCCGACCATGAGTTGACGAGATTGGCGCCGGGGTGTCACAGGACCAAAGGTAATAGGGATTGGGGAGAATCCGGCACCGGTCAGAGGTACCGGGATAGAAACTCGCTGGTTCGGGTCCAAGCATCGTCGGCAGCTTCCGCACTCGGGCCGATGCCGAGGAACTGAGTCATCATCCCGCCCAGAGGTCCTGTCGGTGGATCAGCCAGGAATGAATGACCGGCTTCGGGATAGCTCTTGACGTCATTTGGAATGCCATGTTGGTCCAGCACCCTCTTGAGCCGCACGCCCTGATCCCGAACCAACCAGTCTCTGTCGCCGTAACTCGCCACGACGGGACAGCACCTGGCTAATTCCTCGTCGGGCGGTGTGAACCCGTAATACGCCGCCACCACTTTGAAATGCCCTGTCGTCCCCAAACTCAGCGCCATGGTGGCGCCCATGCTGAGTCCGATTGCAGCGGTCCTGGCGGGATTGGCGCCACCGTCGGTTCCCAGCCACTCGACCACTTTCGATATTCGATGGAAGCTGGGCCCGTGGCCGCGGGCGGCGTCGCGAACAGCGCGCACACGGCTGTAGCCGGCCAGAAGGTCGGGGGCGGCCGCCACAAATCCGCAGGCGGCGGCCGAACGGGCCAGCGACTTGACATCCTCGGTCAACCCCCAGGCCTCGTGAAGAATCACAACCCCGGGAGCCGAGCCGTCAACTTCCGGTCTGGCGACGTAGATAGGTGTGCCGAGCGCCGAGACGACGTAGGTGTCGAGGATCGTCATCGATCCGGCCTTTCGGCGGGCAGAGATAGGATGAAGGAACCGTCGGCATACGCCAGATCGCCGCCCATGGATCGGGCCAGGATTCGGGCGATCCGGAGCCCAAGCCCGGTCCCTCCCGCTCTGGTGTGAGCCGACTCGGGCTCGTACTCGTGAAATAGCCGTGCCGCGATTGCCCGGTCGACGCCGCCTCCGGCGTCGCGGAATGTGCAGACCACCACTCCTGTCGCGGTCCCGATGTCGACCTGCACAGGAGAGATCCCGTGACGTATGGAGTTGTCGAGGAGGTTCTTGATCAGGTGTCGGGTTCGCAACCGATCTGCCAGTGCCAGGCCGTCGCCAACGACCTCGAGCGTCCAACTGCTGACAGGGTCCAGCTGGGCCCATATGGTCTCGATCTCGACCGCCAGGTCGACGTTTTCCGACCTCGTGGCCAGGCCCGTCGCCTCCGAGCGCGCCTCGACAACGAGGTTCTCGAGGACGTTGGCAAGCCTGCGGCTTTCGTCGGCCACGGTGCGAGCCAGCGCCCAGCGGTCTTCGTCTTTCAATGCGAGGTGGCGATCTCCCAGGGCCAGCGAGAGCCCCAGCACCGCGGTCAACGGTGTTCGGAGCCCGTGGGCAACTGCGTTGATGAGGCTGTTCTTGTGACGAACGATCTCGGTTAGTCGAACCTCTTCCCCGGTCTTGGCCGCCAGTTCGACCTGATAGTCGCGGAGGATGGCTCCGACTCGCAGAAAGGCGACTCCGACCACGCAGACCAATCCGAGCATCACAAGGCGTGAATAGACCTGCGCTCGATCTCCCACCGAATGGAACAAGGGCAATCCGTATCCCGTCGATGCCGCCCAGTGTGTGAGCACCTGCAACATCTGGACCACAGCGGCCACACTCGCCAGCACGGCGGCGCGAACTCTGGAGAGCAGCAGGCCGCTTACCGCCAATGAGAACAACGGCAGCACTTCGAGTGCGATCAGGGAACCGAAGCGCCACCAGAGAAGGAAGGCCACCGCCAGGCTGATCGACACCCCGGTCTCCACCCGGAAACGCTCCAGGGCCTTCACCTGGATTGCGGGCACAAGCGCAAACAGACCCAGAAGGATGAAGAGGGCGGGTCCGGGCGCTGGCTCGAGGCCGATCAGACTCGCACCCAGCGAAATGTAGAGAGCGATTCTGAAGCCGAGCAGCCCCCGGTTCAGACGAGCAAAGCGAGGGTCGGTCAGCCGGTCACTGTCGGCTACTGCTGCCGAAGGCGGCGGTTGCGGGCTCCCGGCCTGTGTCGCCTCGCCGGAATTGATCGCACCCGGCTTGGGCGCGTCGACCAGAACGAGAGGACTCATTCAATCGTTGTCGGCGCCATGCCAATCAAACTTGACACACCGGACGACCACTGGATCGATCGACCCAGGCTGGTCTCAAATATCGATTGGCCTAGATATCGATTGGATTGACGATGTCGAGAATAATCCCGACCAGTCCTAGGAAACCGAACAAGACGATCACCAGGGCGGCGACGGGAGCTAGCACCCTGATATTGACCTGACGCCCGGTGATCTTTTCGTAGAGCGCCACAGCGAAGTGACCACCGTCCAGCGGATAGAGAGGCAGGACGTTGAGGGTCGCCAGCATCACGTTCACCGACGCCAGGAGAATCAAAAACGGAACTATGCCGAGATCGTCGACCTGGCTGCCGATGTTGATGACACCGATCGGGCTGACCGGCCTGATGTCGTCGGGAATGTCGGTATTGCCGACAAACGCTCCAGCCAATCTAGCCAATGTGTCGGGGTGGACGATTCTTCCCAGGACTTGGAACGTCGACGAAACGGCGAAGCCCAATTGGCGGCCTGCTTCTCCCCCGGCTTCCCATACTCCGACTGATCGCTCAACGATGCCCGGTGCAACTCCCAGGAAGCCTGTCGGCTCGCCCGTTTGAGGGTTGATCCGCGACGCGAGAGTGACAGTGACGACTTGCTCGATGCCATCGCGTTCGATTGTGAGCGGGATCGTCTCTCCGGGTCGGCTGCCGAGGGCAGCCGACACAGCGATCCAATCGGCTGTCGGTTCACTATCGACCGCCACGACCCGGTCGCCAGTACGCAATCCGGCCAAAGCGGCTGGAGTCGCCCGACCGTCGTCGAAGGTCGCGACTACCTCGTCGATACTTGTCGACAGATCCGAGATCCCCTCGGAAAGGAGGACACCGAAGAACATCACATACGCGATCAGAAAATTCATTCCAACGCCGGCCAGCACCACGACCGACTTCTTCCAGAAGGCCTTCTCCCGATAAGTGCGGCCGGCGTCGGCCGGGTCGATCTCTTCCAGAGGATTCATGCCCACCACCCGGACATACCCACCGAGTGGCAACAGCTTCAGCCCGTACTCGGTCTCACCCCGTCGGAACGACCAGAGCCTGGGTCCGAATCCGAAGAAGAACTCGGTGGCCTTTATCCCGACCGCTTTGGCGGCCAGGAAGTGGCCAAATTCATGAGCGGTGACGAAAAAGATGATGGCGACGATTCCGCCGATTCCACCGAGCAATTCAGGGCCTTCCTGTTCCTGTAAACAAAGGGGGGTTCGATAACGCTACCGATCGGCCGCAGGTATGTGT
>JANMST010000444.1:0-5045 GCA_031389635.1 Acidimicrobiia bacterium
CCCCGAGGCACGGGCCACCCGACGCGCCCGAACCGTGCTCGAAATACCGACTTGACACAAAGAGGCATCGATCATGAGCACTCGCTGATCGGAGCGTTACGCGCCGATATATGATGATCGGCGTGCCTAGGTTCAACTACGTCGGCTGGATGGTTTGTCATCGGGTGATGACGCCTGCCTGCTCAAGTCCGATGAGCCCGGCAAGCGGCGAGCTGCCTGAAGAACTGCGCGCTTCGGAGTGACGGGCCCACATCCCCAAAGTCCCACGTGACTTTGACCTTGTTTTGATGCATGATGACGTTGGTGCGGCGCGATCTACCATTTGGGACCGCCAAGTGAGAGAAGAGCGGATCACCTGAATCTGAGGGTTGGCAGGGAATTGTCATGAGTTGTTTGGGTATCACGGCGATGAGGAGCAGCACGTGACATTGGCGGCGGCGCTCCTCCTGGGGGGATTGTTCAGTTTCGCGGTCGGGGCCGGCATTCCAACTCTGTGGCGCCCAGCGAGCCTCATTCCCGAAGTCTGGCGCGCAGCACCCCAACGGTATCTAGAGCTGATCGCTTACCATCGCCGATCCTGGGCGTGGATTAATGGGTTCATGATCGCTGCGGTGGTATTGAACGCCGCTGGCCTGGCAGTGCTCGCCGCCCTCGCCGGACGGCCCGCCCTCATTGCCGGGGCGGTGGGGTACGGCATAGCATCAGTGTTTTGGATTGTCGTCGCGAGCTATCGCAACACCGTGTCTGTGTGGGCGGCCGGTGAGGTCGCGGCCACGAACCGGCTGCCCGGCGCTTTCCCGGCGCTGGACCGGTGGATCGGCATGTCGTTCCAGCTGTACACGGCGATCGGCCACGGCTCCCAAGCGGCGGTCGGGGCGGGTTTGGTGCAGACAGCTCTCGTCCCGAACTGGGTCGCGTGGGTGGCGATCTTGGTCGGTGTCGCAGGCTTTCTCTCTCAGCTGCCTGGCTTCTCGCGGATCCCTGGCCTGCAAGCGTTCTTCATCCCCATAGTGATGCACGTCCCTCCGGCGTTCATCGGAATCAGTCTGCTGGCCGGATAGGCGAATCTGAAGACGGATGCTGGGGCTCTCGATATAGGAGCCCTACGTCATTCCGATTGAAGCGCTGCGCGGAAACCCGGGCCACATTCCGGTCCAGGAACGGGCTGGTACTGGTTCCGATGGCCCGCCGGGCGCCCGACCTCTCGGCAGCCATCGTGCCGTTGGTGTGGGTTCATGCCTTCCGCCATATCGCCCTCCAGCTCTTCTCTCACCAGGCGGCGGGATTCCCCATCTCCGACGCGGCCCGGGACCAGATCGCCTATGGGAACCTGGCCGGGATGATCCTCGCCTTGGGCCACTCTCTACGCCTTGCGCCATCGCTGGCGGGTAGCGGTGCCTCTGGCTTGGGTTCGTGGCGTCGACGGTGGTGGATCTGAGCAACGCCACGGTGCAGGGTCTGCGCGAGGAACTGTTCGCCGCAGCCGAGGGATGGTCGTGGTTCATCCCCAGCTTCTATGTGCCGACTCTTTGGGTGACGGTGGTGCTGGTCGCCTGGCCGCTCTGGGTGCGCCGCAAAGCTGCCTAGCCCAGCGCGGCCTCCTTCTCGATGAGGGGTCGACTTCGCGAGAGCGGTAGTCGCCAAACTGAACCGGCAGGCAGCGACACCCACCACGCAGACGGGCTGAGTGGGCGTCCGAGGACTCGCGGACCGGGAAGGTCCGGGCAGCACATCAGTGCCGTTACAGGACACTCGGCGCAATGTGCGTTATGTGATTTGTGCGGTTGCATTTCTGGATGTGCCGGGAGATTGTCGTGGAGACATGGGTCAGTTGCCTGTTGGTGTGCGGGTCCGCCGCGCGATGGCCTGGGCGTCGATTATTGGCACGACTTCGACGAGCGTGGGGTCGGTGACCGCTGCTTTGACGATCTGGTCCATGGGGTTTCGTCGTCGTCGTCAATGTGGAAGTAGCGGCGGACCGTCGGTACGTCGAAGCCGAGGCCGCCTAGCTCAATGCCGCCCGGCTACCTTTAAGGGCTATTCCTCGTCGTCAGGATTGGAGCGCCGACCGATGCCCCATCCCCTTTGTCCAAACGCAGCCTGCAGTAGGGGCTGCTGATGGCCAAGCTCTGGGTCGAGTGATGGGCGGGCTGTCGGCCGTGCCTCCGGCTAGTCGTGCCACGGCGGTGCTGCTTTGGATCGTTGCAGCCGGATGGGGACTTCCGGCGCCGTGGCTGATGTGGTGGGTGCTCGCGCGCGGTCGGCTGCCGGTGTTGCCGATCATCGGCCAGCCCAATGGCGGCCCGTTCTACTTCAACGTCGGGCGCCGGGCGTTCGTCGCGTTGCTGGCCATCTCGTTCGTGCTCGCATTCGCACAGGGGTGGGCGGCCGGGCTGCTGTGGGCCGGCAAACGCTCGGGAGCCCTGCTCCAGTTCGGGTTGCTGCCGGTCGAGGCAGTGTTTTGGTACGGCTTCGGCCTCCCGATTCCACCGTTGCTCGCCATCGTCCGCCTGGTCCTCACTGCGCAAGCCTGGCGGGGTCTTGCTTAGGCGAGTTCGCGCATGGCAGACCGTTGGAGCTACTCGACTTCCAGCACAGGCTGCTCGCACACCCGGATCCGCTCTCGTTACCGTGTAGGGCGCCACCGATGCGAACGAGCGATAACCTGTTGGTCATCCAGCCTGACGAGCGGCAGACGTACGGTGACATCGCGTGTCTGGTGGACGCTCGCGATGCCGGCGGGCGATGGGGCGCTGTCATCGTACGCAGCGACCGCGGGACGAGCGGCATGACCCATCTACATCGCGGTGAGCCGGAGGCCTTCTTTATCCTCGAAGGTGACATCGAGATCTGCGGCGCAGAATCGGTGACGCCGATCGGCCCGGGGAGCTTCGTTCTCGTTCCGCCTGATACCGAGCACACGTTGCGGGTACTCAGCGACCAGGCCAGTTGGCTGGCTATCTGGCCGCCAGCTCTGACGGCGTGCTCGCGGAGGTGGAACAGGCGCGTGCCGATGGGCGCGGGGATCCTGAGACTTTGACCGAGATCCGCCGTCGTCACGGCCACGAACCTGGCCGACGCCTACCGGATCGGGCCGGTTAGGCGTACGGCCCTAGGTCGTGGCGCGCCACGAGTTGGATCGACTGGGAGGCGAGCTGCTGAGACCAAGTAGATCCGTAGATGAAGCGCGCAGCTACGGTTACGGGATAGGGACGACTGCTACATGACTGGTCGCGTTCGACTGCTTGCCTTGGCTGCCGTTCTATTGCTCTGTTGGTCGGCCGTGCCTGCGATGGCGTGTTCGAGTACGGCGCCGCCAAGGCTTCACGAGGTCGTTGACGGGGACGGTAGCCAAGGGCCCATCGAGGGTGTGTTCGAATATCGACACGTCTCTTGGACCCCTTTCCTCGGTTTCCGCGGCGAGCGATCGGTATCGATCGTCACCCGCTACTGGGGCCGTGCGCCCGAGAACACCGGTTTGGAGATTCATGGCGTGAATTGGCTTCTGTGGGGCAGCACTTGCTCCGATGGGTCAGCGTCGGTGGGCACGGTTGGGTACGGCATGGTCGAGGCCGACGGGCCTTCATTTAGGAGTGTCGAACTGATCGCAGGCGAGGGGGACTTGAACCGGGTGCGGCTGACCCTTCTCGAGGATAGATTCGGAACGCCGGTCGAAACACCTGTACCCATAACAGCAAGAGCCGCCGCATGGTTTCTCGTGCTGTGGCAACCCCTCCTCGTCTTGGGCTTGGTTATCGCCGGTCCAGTGTGGCTCGTCAGGCGCGGGTCAAAGCGTCGACGCAACCAACACGCCAGGAGCTACCTGACTCTTGTCTCGTAGAATGGCGGAGTCCTCGCATCTCGAGCCGCTACTTCCACCGGATTGTGACGGTGTCGTGATCGACTGTTTCACTTTGATCGTTACGGAGTAGGCGCCAGCGTCGGCACCTTCCAGGCCTATGCCCAGGATGTCGACTTCACAGCCGTTTGCAGACAACGAAGCAGACGCGCCTCTTGAGACCTAGCAGTTCTCCTCCACGAGCAGCCAAGCCTGCCGGTTCCCGGATACGGAGCGATCCACTGATCACAGCTGGGGGTCTCGACTGCAGGTTGAACCTCCCCGGGTTTGGTAGAGGCTTTAGCTCTTGGGTAACTCGGTTTCGGTGTGGGTGTTCTGAAGGTAGTAGTGCTCCTCTCTCTCGGCAGGTGTGGTCTTGCCCATGAGGCGGCGTTGGTTGTACCAGTCGACGTATTCGAAGGTGGCCCATTCCAGGTCGTCGAGCCCGTCGAACGGTCCGAGGTTGTAGACGAGTTCGGTCTTGTAGAGGCCGATGATCGATTCGGCCAGGGCGTTGTCGTACGAGTCGCCGACCGACCCGACGGACGGTTCGGCGCCGGCTTCCAGTAGGCGCTCTCCGTAGCGGATCGACAGATACTGAGATCCGGCGTCGGAATGATGTATCGGTCGGTGGTGTGAGCCGGGGCCGATCCCTCGGGCCCAGATGGCGTGCTCGAGGGCGTCGAGGACCAGGTCGGTGCGCATTGTGGTCGATGCCCACCAGCCGACGATCACCCGGGCGTAGCAGTCGATGATGAACGCCACGTAACAGAACCCGGACCGGCAGCGGACGTAGGTGAGGTCGGCAACCCATTTTTGGTTGGGAGCCGATGCCCCAAAGTCACGGTTCAACAGGTCCGGCGGGCGAGCCTCGGCGCCGGCACCCGAGCTGGTGGTGGTGACCGGCTTGTTGCCCCGCACCACCCCCCGCAGGCCCATCTCGGCCATCAGACGTTCCACCGTGCAGCGGGCCACCCTGATCCCTTCCCGGTTCAGCTGGGTCCACACCTTGGGAGCCCCATACACCCGGTAGTTCTCCTTCCAGACCCGATCGATCTCGGGTTTCAGCTCCTCATCCCGAAGCCGACGAATCGAGGGAGGCCGGTTGTCGGTGGCCATGTCAAAGTCTTCGCTGGTGGCCAAGAAAAGTCCTCGCTGACAACATGGCGGCAACCTCCTCGGGTGGGTGCTCGTGTCCTGACTTGCA
>JANMST010000477.1:0-5916 GCA_031389635.1 Acidimicrobiia bacterium
GGCAAGGTTCTCCTCGCCCATCTCCCCGGCACCGAACTCGATAGAGTGCTCGACGGCTGGGACCTCCCGGTCATCACGGCCCAAACCATCACCGATGCCGAGCTATTGAAAAAGGAGCTCGCGCAGGTCAAGGACCTTGGCTTCGCACAGAACAATGGTGAATCGGAGCCCGACACCCTGAGCATCGGCGCCCCCATCCGTGATGCGACAGGCCGGGTGATTGCAGCGATGAGTGTGGCCGGGCCGTGGGCAAGAATGGATGGAGAGATCGCGGCTTTGCGTTTCGCAGTGATGGAAGCAGCCGGAGTCGCTTCCCAGCGACTCGGTCATCACTCCCGAAAGACGGTTCGATGAAGTCGCATCAAGAATGGGCGCAGGCCCTGTTCGCAGCCAAGAACAACCGGGAGCCGATCGATCCGTTGACCATGGTCGACGACTCTCTGACGGTGAATGATGCCTACGGCATCCAGCAGGAATACGCCCGACTGTTGGCCGGGGACGACGGCAAGACTGTCGGCTACAAGCTCGGCCTCACGTCGAAACCGATGCAGGAGATGATGGGGGTCGATCAGCCTGACTACGGCCCGGTGCTCTCCAACATGGTCTACGACGACGGCGTAACCCTCGATCTCAGCCGCTATATCCAACCCCGGATCGAAGCCGAGATCGCATTGGTCCTCGACGCTCCCCTGAAGGGTCCCGGGGTGACCACGAGGGAAGCGGCCCGGGCCGTCGCCGGAGCTCTGCCGGCACTGGAGATGGTTGACAGCCGGATCAAGGATTGGAAGATCCGCCTGGTCGACACGATCGCCGATCTGGCCAGTTCAGCGGCCATCATGCTCGGCCCCCGAATCGTCCCCGTCGATGGTTGGGACCCCCGGCTCTGCGGGATGGTGGTTGCGCGCAACGGCGTCACCGTCGACACCGGGGCAGGAGCGGCCGCCCTCGGCAACCCCCTGGCAGCATTGGCCTGGCTGGCAAACACGCTCGCACCGTTCGATGTCACCCTTGAGCCCGGCTGGTTCGTGATGACTGGAGCCCTCCACCGGGCGTTCCCGGTGGAACCCGGTGATGTGATCAGGGCCGAGTTCGATCGGTTGGGCTCGGTCAACGTGAGCTTCAAATGAGAGAGCTCCAGGTTTTGGCCCAAATACTCGATTTGAACGGGCGATCGACACCAGAGCGTCGTTCTCACGCGCCAAAACGCAACCGCGCGGCGACGGCGCTCGGAACAGGAAAGCCAGGAAAATGACAGCATGACCAAGACACCAGTGGCAATCGTCGGCTCCGGCAACATCGGCACCGATCTGATGTACAAGCTCCTTCGGTCTCCGGACCTGGAGGTGCGGGCGATGGTGGGAGTCGATCCCGACTCCGAGGGTCTGGCGAGAGCCCGAACGCTTGGACTCGACGCCTCCCACGAAGGAGTTGACTGGCTGCTGGACAGGGCCAGCGACTATCGGATCGTGTTTGAGGCGACCTCGGCGTGGGTTCATCGCCAGAACGCCCCTCGCTACCAGGAGGCGGGGTTACGAGCCATTGATCTCACCCCGGCCAAGCTGGGGCCCTTGGTTGTGCCACCGGTCAACCTCGGCCAGCACCTCGATGCTCCCAACGTGAACCTGATCACGTGCGGGGGGCAGGCCACGACTCCGATCATCCACGCCGTCTCCAGAGTGACCAAAGTCCCCTACGCAGAGATCGTTTCGACCGTGGCCTCGGTGTCGGCCGGCCCAGGAACTCGCCAGAACATCGACGAGTTCACCAAGACCACCTCGTCGGCACTGGTCGAAGTGGGAGGCGCCAAACACGGGAAGGCGATCATGGTCCTGAACCCCGCCGACCCTCCGATCCTGATGCGCAACACCGTCTTCTGCGCACTGGACGACGGCTACGACGGGGACGAGGTGGCCAACTCGATCCTGGAGATGGTCGCCGAGGTGGCGGAATATGTCCCCGGCTACCGATTGAAGAATCCACCGGTTTTCGAGGAGGACCTCTTCCACACTCCCGGCGGCGACGTCAAAGCCCGCGTGGTCGCCCTGCTCGAGGTGGAAGGGGCAGGCGACTACTTCCCGCCTTATGCCGGCAACCTGGACATCATGACCGCCTCGGCGGTGCGGGTGGGGGAAGCGATAGGACGGTCTATGGGCGGAGGTCGATCGTGAGTTCTCCGCGCTTTCGGTTGACCGACTCGACCCTGCGAGACGGTTCGCATGCGGTGGCCCATCAGTTCACCGAGGAGCAAGTACGGCGGGTGGTCAAAGCCCTCGACCGGGCCGGCGTTCCTGTGATCGAAGTCAGCCACGGCGACGGCGTCGGGGGATCTTCCTTCAACTATGGGTTCAGCCATACCAACGAGATGAACCTCATCAGGGCAGCTGCCGAGGAAGCAACTACGGCCAAGATCGCGGTTCTGATGGTGCCCGGAATCGGGACCAAACAGGACCTGCGAACAGCGTCCGAGGCTGGCGCCCGGGTAGCCCGGATCGCCACCCACTGCACCGAGGCCGATATCTCTCAGCAACACATCGCCCTAGCCCACGAGCTGGGGATGGAGGCGGTTGGCTTTCTGATGATGGCCTCGATGACCTCCCCTGAGATTCTGGCCGTCGAAGCCAAGAAGATGGAGTCGTACGGAGCCGACGCCGTTTACGTGGTCGATTCCGCCGGGGCACTCACCATGGACGATGCCCGGCGTCGGGTGGCCGCCCTCAAATTGGCGGTGTCCTGTCAGGTGGGGATTCATGCCCACAACAACCTTTCGCTGGCGGTGGCCAACTCGCTCGCCTCTTTGGAGGAGGGGGTCGACCAAATCGACGGCTGTACCACCGGTCTGGGCGCCGGGGCGGGCAACTGCCCGACCGAGGTGCTGGTTGCCGTATGTGAGAAATCGGGCATCCCCACCGGCGTCGATCCCCTCAAGATCATGGACGCCGCCCAGGACGCCGTCCGCCCGATCCGCCCCGAACAGGGTGTGATCGACCGGGACGGTCTCCTGCTTGGCTACGCCGGCGTCTACAGCTCCTTCCTGTTCCACGCCAAGAGGGCCGCCGAGCGCTACGGGATCGACTCCAAGGAGATCCTGCTGGAGCTTGGTCGTCGCCAGGTGGTCGGCGGTCAGGAGGACATGATCATCGACGTCGCCGTCGAGCTTCAGAAGCGGGCAGCCGCGGCTCAGGTCGCCGGCCAATAATGAGTGATCTGGGATGAGTGATCTGGTCGGCCGTCTAGTCAATGCCATCCGAACCCGCACCGCCCTCGACCCCGAACAGAGCGGATTGACTCCGGAGGCTGCGTATGACATTCAGGACCGAGTAATCGCCATTCTCGGTGGGACGGTCGAAGCCGCCAAGCTGGGGCTGACTTCCAAGGCCAAGCAGGAGCAGATGAAGGTCAACGAGCCTTCCTACGGCTGGCTCCTGGCGGGATCTCGGGTGGCTCCCGGAAGCTCGCTGAACACCGGCGAGCTGATCCAACCCCGGGCCGAGCCGGAAATCGCGTTCTTGATCGGTGACGACCTCGAAGGTCCAGGAGTCACGACGGCCGATGTCCTCGCCGCCACCAAAGCGGTAATGCCCGCCATCGACATCCTCGATTCCCGCTATGCCGGCTACTCGTTCACGCTTCCCGACGTGATCGCCGACAACGCCTCCGCAGCCCGATACGCCCTCGGGCTAGGCGTCCCCGTCGAAGGGATCAACCTCCGCACGGTCGGGTGCGTGTTCTCCATTAATGGCGAACTGATCGCAACGGCCGCCGGCGCGGCAGTTCTCGATCACCCGGCCGGGGCGGTGGCCTGGTTCGTCGGCAAGTTGTCCGAACGAGGCCGGAAGCTCTCGGCCGGGAGTCTGGTCCTGGCCGGCGCTCTCACCGCCGCCGTATCGGTAGTGCCCGGCGACGAGATCATCGTCGAGATCGATCGGATCGGAACCCTGGAACTGACCGTAGCTTGAACATCCGGCTTGTCATCCCGCATAGCGGGACTCCTCTCCCCTATCCGGAAAGCAATGAGTAGGTTCACGCCGTGACGGTTGACATGTTCGCCGACGAACTGCACCGGGCCCGCCTCGAACGCCGGGCCGTTGCCACCATCACCAGCCGGGACCCGGAGTTCGGATTGGAGGACGCATATCGCGTTCAGGCCGAAGGCATCGACCGGCGCCTGGCCGAAGGTGAACGGATCATCGGCGGCAAACTTGGATTCACCAGCCGGGCCATGCAACAAGCAATGGGAGTCGACCACCCGAACTATGGGTGGCTGACCGATGCCATGATCATCAATGACGGCAGGGTTCCGCTCGACTCTCTGATCCACCCCAAGGTCGAGCCCGAAATCGCATTCCTCCTTGCCGAGGACTTAGAACCGCCGGTTTCGACCGAACAGGTGCTGGCCGCCACCACCGGTGTGATGGCGTGCCTGGAAGTGGTCGACTCCCGCTTCGTCGACTTTCGCTTTGCCGCCTTCGACAACATCGCCGACAACAGCTCGGCCGGAATGTTGGTGATTGGAGATCCCCACCGTCCAGAGCGACTCGATTTGACCGGGGTGGCGATAAGCGAACAGGGCACGATCCGTTTCACCGCCGCAGGGGCGGCCGCCCTCGATCATCCGGCAGCAGCCGTGGCCTGGATGGTCAACAACTCCGACCGCCGGCTAAAGCGCGGAGACATCGTCATCTCGGGCGGCCTCACTCCACCGATCGACCTTTACCCGGGAGCGGTCGTCACCGCCGAGTTCGACCGGCTGGGATCTGTCACGATTCACGCGACTTGAAGGAAGGACTTGCATGCCACTCGTCTACATAAATCTGATGGAAGGTCGGCCCCCCGAGAAGATCGAGAAGATGATCACCGCCGTCTCCGAGGCCATCTCGACGTCGCTCGAGGCACCGATCGAGTCGGTGAGGATCATGGTCTACGAGATGCAGCCCCATCAGTACGGGGCAGGAGGCAAGCCCTGGCGGGAGGTACTGGAAGAACGAAAGAAGAACGGATGAGGCAGGTCCTTCACTTCATCGATGGCGACTTCGTCGACTCCCAGGACGGCGCCACTTTCGAGTCCGTGAGTCCGATCGACAACCAACCGATCGCCGAGGTCGCCGAAGGCAAGGCCGTGGATGTCGATCGAGCCGTGGTCGCCGCCCGACGTGCGTTCGATGGTTGGGCTCGTATGAACCCCACCGCCCGCAAGAAGATCTTGTTGAACGTGGCCGACGGAATCGAGGCCAATGCCTCCGAGTTGGGCGAATGGGAAACCCGGGATATGGGAAAACCGATCTCCGACTCGCTTGGCAAGGATATCCCCAGAGCCGCCTACAACTTCCGGTTCTTCGCCGACTATGCCGAGCACGTCGGAGGCAAGTCCTTCGACAAGGCCTGGGACAAGACCTTCGGCTATGAGCTGCGGGATCCGATCGGAGTAGCCGCCGCTATCTCCCCCTGGAACTTTCCTCTGATGCTCCTGAGCTGGAAGGTGGCTCCGGCCCTGGCCTTCGGCTGCCCTGTGGTGGCCAAACCGGCTGAGCAGTCCCCGGTAACCGCTTCCATCCTCGCCCAAATCTGTGCGGAGGCGGGGATGCCCAACGGCGTGTTCAATGTCGTCCAGGGCTTCGGACCTGATGCCGCCGGTGAGGCCCTCACCCGCCATCCGGGAGTGGCGGCCATCACGTTCACGGGCGAATCCAACACCGGCAGGGCGATCATGGCCGCTGCCTCTCCCGGACTGAAGAAGCTCTCGTTTGAGCTGGGCGGCAAGTCGGCCTCGATTGTCTGCGCCGACGCCGACATGGATGAAGCCGTAGCCGGATCTCTTCTCGGCGTCTTTCTCAATCAGGGTGAGGTATGCCTGGCCGGCTCCCGGATCCTGGTTCAGCGTCCGGTCTACGAGGAGTTCTGCGCCCGCTTCGTCGAAGG
>JANMST010000479.1:0-4287 GCA_031389635.1 Acidimicrobiia bacterium
CCCGCGACCTGATCGACGAGTTCGGGCTCGCCCGATGGCAGCTCGGGGGCCTCGTCACAGCGGCTTCCCTCACCTCCGCCGGCCTCGCCCCGATCATGTGAGACTCGCGGATGATATCGGCGCCCGGCGGGCGGTCGTCACCTCCCTCGCCCTCAGCGTGGCCGCTCTGCTGGCCGTTGCCCTCGCCCCGAGCCTCGCGGTGCTGCTGATGGCCGCCCTAATGGTTGGGGTCGCCCAGGCCTCCGGCAATCCCGGCACCAACAAGTTGATCGCAGTCCACGTCCCCGCCGGATCTCGCGGGGTGATCACCGGTGTCAAACAGTCCGGCGTTCAAGCCGGGACATTCCTCGGGGGGGTCCTCCTTCCCATCGGAGCGGCGCTTTGGGGGTGGAGAGGAGCGGTGCTGGCATCGGCGGTCCTAACGGCCGTGATTCTAACCGCTTCAAAGTGGACCCTCCCATCCGACCCGACCGCCACAGGACACGGCCTCGTCGGTGTTGCGAGGGCCGGCCTGCCCACCGACACCCTCCGCCGACTCAGTCTCTATGGGCTGCTCCTCGGCGCAGCAGGCAGCGCAGTGTTCACATTCCTCCCCCTCTATGCCCAAGACGAGTTGGGTCAGACGCCCCTCGCCGCCGGCTCGGCGCTGGCGCTGACCGGGCTGGTGGGGGTAGGAGCCCGGATCGGGTGGGCCCGGCTCGCTGAGACGTCGCTCGGACCGCAGCGGGTCCTCCGAGTCATTGCCCTCATCGCTGTGGTGTCGGCCGGCTCGTTCCTTGCCTCCCCCTCGGCTGGCGCCGGGCCGATGTGGGCCGGAGCCGTGCTGGCGGGTCTCAGCCTCTCGGGCTGGAACGCAGTCGCCATGCTCGCGGTGATCCAGGAGATGCCGCCCGGAGCCATTGGCAAGGCGTCCGGCGTTGTCGTGGTCGGATTTTACACCGGGATAGCGGTAGGAGCCCCGGTCTTCGGCTGGTCGGTCGACTCCACCGGATCGTACCGGTTCGGATGGGCAGCGGTGGGAGCGAGCGCGGCAGCCGCCTGGTTGCTCATGAGAACACGGATGGACACCAAGCGGGCCAGCGGCGTGGCGTCGGGATGATCGGCCGGCCAGGCCCATCAGGGGACACAGTTCAGTCCGGACCGTGCTCGACGTGTATAGGACCTTGTACGAGGGGCCGACGAGGCGGCTGCGGAGAGGCTCGACGAGCAAATCGCGTCAGAGCAAATCGCGTCCTATGCGCGTCCATGGCGTTGTCGTCCGAATACCGAAAACGAAGAAAGCCCAGCAGTATCGAGGCTTTCCGTTGTGGCCGTTGACGGGCTCGGACCACCGACCTCTTCCCCGGTGAGGAACGAGCAACATCGAACGGGAGACAATGCGCGCAAAGGAACCTATGGCGCGGACCAGACGCGGACCAAGGCGCGCCACCGCACGGCCGGAAGCTTGGAAAACCCAGCCACGACAGGTGTTCTCCAGTGGGCGTTGACGGACTCGAACCGCCGGCCTCTTCCTTGTAAGGGAAAGCAAGCCACCCTCCCCCACCAGGGCAAACTTCCGAACCCTCAATAACTTCAAGCCGTTTGACTCTCCAAGGCTGCGCGGTATTGGTGATCATTTCGCACCCTTGCGCGGACCAAACGCGGACCAGATCTGGTCCGAAGGGCTTTGCCGGCGTCGATCCAGAATCAGCTTTCCCTCTGGAGCGCCGCACGCAATCGACTCGGATCCTCGATTCTCAATTCGGCGGTGGTCCATGGAGACCGCACATGCGATGCGACCACTCTCTACAAACGAAGAGACGGGACAATAGCCCGCAGTTGTTTGAGGAGCACAGTCATGATTCTGATGACGTCGGCTGCCGGGTCGAGACCAGGACAGCAACGACTACGCAGGGTCGATTGGTTAGGTTGCTCCACGAATGCCGGGTGCCCCGCTGTACGAGCGTGTCTCCCGGTTTGAGGTCGACGTGACCGTCTTCGGCGATCGCCCTGATCTCGCCGTTCAACACCGTGATGAAGTCGATGGTGTCTGTCCGATGGAGCATCGCATCGGATGTGGGCTCGTCATCCGGGTAGTCGTTCGACCCAAAGACTCTTCCACGCTGTGATGCTTTCCATTGGTCGTCGGGCGGGAACTCAACGATGCGAAACACGACACCCCCCGGTGGTGGTTCCAGCGCGTGCGGGAGGTGGAGTTTGTCGGTGCGAGCAGGCACTGCGTCGAGCACCCAGAGGTCGGTCAAGTACACGCCGGGCGCTGGCTCGGACGAGGGATTCACAGACGCGTCAGAAACGAAGAGGGATCGACCGTCCGAGTCGGCGCCCGTAACCACTCGCCTAACTGGGGTGGCTCCGGTGATGGGTTCCTGCTGAGTCATCGGAAGAACGGAAACCTGGCGTCGTCATACGTTCTTCGGCCACAGGCGATCTCAACGAAGACGAGGCTGTCCTCGAGGTCCGGAAGCCTGACACCGGCGTGCCGGTGATAGAAGACCTCGTCCATCAGGTGGGCGGTCACAGCCAGAGCTTCGGATGTCAGATGCGGTGTCATGCCCAGAGCATCTGAGAGGTCCAGGCCGTGGACGGCTGCCTCGAGCACCCTTGTCGGGAGCACATCGTCGAGCCTCATGTTACCGAAAAAGGCCACCCCGACGTGATCCGGGGGCGTCTCGCGCGCTAGCCGAATGGTCGTCTCGACCGTTTCCCCGAGCTTGGCAGTGATCGAGGACGGGGTGTGTCCAGCGGCCGCTTCCCGGGCGATCCGATCGACGATGGGCGGGAACTTGGCAGTGTCGAACTGGAAGTGGCTGATGCGGGTGGCTTGGGGTGGGCCCTCGGCAGGTGCGGCGACGACCTCGGGCAGCATGTTCAGCGAGATGTCGATGTGGGTGACCAGCGTGTGGACATCCCACCCCGGCCTGGTGCCGAGGTTGAGCCTGGTCTCCCGTGACCACTGCTCGGGGGTTAGGCCTTCGACCACGCCCATCAGGGCCTGGAGCTCTGCGTCGAGCACCTCGACCATGTCTTGGTATGCGAGTTGCGGTCCCACAGTCATGTGGTTGCTCCTTTTCGACGATCCGTTCACTTGACCATGGAGAGTCGGCTGCGGTCCATGGTGAGGGCGGTCGCGACCAGAACCACGGCTCCGAGGACCACGTTCTGGAGGAACGCGTCAACCCGGGCGAGGTTCATGCCGTTCGAGAGGATCGTGATGATCAGAACGCCGAGCAGCGTGCGGTGGGGTCCGCCGACGCCACCGGTGAGGGGGGTTCCGCCGATGACGACCGCGGCGATGGTCGGGAGGAGGAACGATTCGCCCATGGCCGGGTCGCCACCGTTGATGCGGAAGGCGAGGAGCATGCCTCCGAAGCCAGCGATCAGGCCCGTCAGGAGGAATGCCAGGAACTTGTAACGCTCGACCGGGACCCCGGAGAGACGGGCGACGTTCTCACCGCCCCCGATGGCGTACATGTAGCGGCCGAATCTCGTGTATCTCGCTACCAAGATCAGGACCACAAGAGCGGCCAGGGCCCAGAGGGTGATCAGCGGGAAGCCGAAGACTTCACCGTTGAACACCTGCGAGATCCGGAGGTTTGGCTTCACCGCCACTGCGATGCCCCTCGACCAGGATGAGGTGACCCCTTGGACAGCAAAGAGGGTGCCGAGTGTCACCAGGAACGATGGGAGCTTGCCGTAGGCGAAGAGGACGCCGTTTAGGGCGCCGACCGCTGCTCCCATGACCAGTGCGAGGAAGACGGCGCCCTCCGATACGTCTCTCAACATGGTGGCTGCGACCATCCCAGACAACGACACCACCGAGCCGACCGAAAGATCGATGCTCCCCATGAGGACGACGAATGTGGCGGACAGGGCGAGAACAAGCAGGACCGAGCCTTGTCTCACGATGTTGAGCCCGTTCGTCACCGAGAGAAATCGAGTGTTGAGCACTGTGAAGACCACAATGAGACCCACAAGTGAGGCCCACGGGCCGATGCTCGCAAGGTTGGGAGACCCGCGCCTTCTGAGTTTGGACTCGCCGGTCCCACCCTCTGTTGGTGCGCCGGCGGCCTGGTTTATCCCGTTCCTTTGGTTCATATCTGTATCAGGCCATATGTCCAATGAGCTGGAGCTCGCTCGGCTTGTTTTCAGGCTTCGCCTCTAACTCTGCCACGACGCGACCTGCCTTCATAACCACGATGCGGTCGCTGAGCCCGATGAGTTCGGGAAGGTCGTCGCTGATGAGGAGGATGGCGACCCCTTGGGCGGCGACGGCGCGAAGGATCGAGT
>JANMST010000495.1:0-7279 GCA_031389635.1 Acidimicrobiia bacterium
AGACGAAACCCGCGAAGCGGTCCACCAGCCTCACAGACCTCCTCCCAGTTCTGCGGCGCGGTCGAGAGCATCGCCGACTAACTGCTCAGAGTTGCCCCCGGTGAACACGACCAGATCCAGAATCGTGAACCGACTTCGCAATAGGTGAGCGTTGGCCACAGCCCACCTGGCGGTGTTGGCGTCGACGGGAGGATCAAGCTCGGAAAAACGGGTTGGCGCACCGGCCGCCGCCAGAACCGCCGTCATCTCGGCCGGAGCCCCCAGCCACAATGATGCCTGCTCAGGCAACGAGGCCAAAGCTGCTGGGTCGGGCGGCGTTGCCCGCCAAAGCGCTGGCTTCACTTTGTAGTCGGACCAACACTCGTCGATAGTCTCTGGGTCCAAGCGAGTTAGGGCGGCGACCAGGGAACCTGCGATGGCCGGGTCATCAGGTATGCCAGCGGCCCTTTCCGCATCGAGACGGTCGAGGGCAAGTTCCCATATGCAGGCTGCCACGATGGCCGCTACTCCAACTTGAGAGCCGTGCAGGCCGTGCTCATTCCCGGCGGCCATGTCGAGGAGATGACTGACGGCATGCTCCGTCCCACTGAGCGGAGCGGTTCGTCCAGCCCTCCCCATGGCCAGACCGGCAAGGGTAAGCAGCCGCGCCAGCCCAGCCAGCGCCATCTGTTGGCGACCGCCAATGCCCAAAGCGATGGTCATCAACTCGCTGGCAGGGGTGTGGTAACTCGACACGATCTCGGGGTCGTAGGTCGGGTCAGCGCCGACCACGGCGGCGAGCAACCAGTCGGCGGGTGCCACCAACGCCCCGACACACTCCCCCAGGCCCGCCCGGCCGAGAGCCACGGGAGCCCCGGCCAGCGCTCGATGATCGATCAGAAGCGCCGCTGGATAGGTCGAGGCGACGGTTCGTTTGGCACCATCTCTAAGAATCACCGAGAGGTCGTCGGAAAAGCCGTTGACGGATGCGGCGGTCTGCACCGCGACCAGCGGCACTCCGGTCTCGTGGGAGACAAGCTTGCCCAGGTCGGTGACGGTCCCGGACCCGAGCGTTACCAGGCATCCCGCTCCTACGGTGGCAGCCACCGCGGCGGCGACGGTTTCCTTGTTCAGAAGGACCTGACCACCCGAGGCCGCAGCCATGGTCAGGTTGGCCTGGGGAAGCAAAGCAAGGACCCGATCGATGAGGTTGTCGCCGGCGAGTCCCTGCGGGCCGGCCAGGAATTTGGCTGTCGAATCGGTCAGCACCACCACGGGGCCCGGCTTGGCGTGCCTGGCCACCGTGTCGGGAAGCAGCTCCAATGCGAGCGGAGAATCAACCAACTCAAATGGCAGGTCCGTTGGTGATGTCACGAGTAAGTGGGCTCCAAAGCATCGAAGACTGTTCTGTAGCGGTGGTAGGCATCGTTCAGCGTCTCCGACGGCGACGCCTCCACTGGCTCCCCGAGTTCCACCAGGTCATCAGTTGCAGCAACCAGATCGGGATACCACCCCGCAGTCACGGCCCCCAGGCAGGCAGCCCCGGTGGCGGTTCCCTCCCCGAGAACCGGGCGCATCGACCGCCCGAGGGCGTCGGCTTTGATCCGCATCCATAACGGCGAACGGGCGCCACCACCGGTCACGCGAACGTCGCCCGTCGACAGCCCCAACTCGGCCATTCGGTCGACCACATCGCGCAAGGCGAACGCGCAACCTTCGAGCACCGCCCGGCACCACTCGGCCCGTCCGTGATCCATCGAGGCTCCCGTGAAGGAGCCCCGGGCAAGGTCGTTCCAGCGGGGGGCCATCGATCCGGAAAGGGCCGGTACGAATACCAAACCCTTGCACCCGGGCTCGGCGGTCTCCGCCAGGGCGAACACCTCGGCCTGGCTCACCCCCAACAGTTCGGCACACCACAACGTGCTGCCCCCGGAGACGAACCCCGGGTTTTCGATGAACCACATACCCGGGACAGCATGAGCATGGGTCTCCACTAACCGATCGATGGTGTCAAAGACCGGTCGATCGGCGGGCCCACCAATCGGTTCGGCGGTTCCGGTGACATCCGCCACCACTCCCGGCCCCACCGCCCCGGCGCCGACAGCGGCGGCGTGATCGTCGCCGGTGCCGACCAGCACCTGGCAGCCAGGCGGGAGACCAAGCCGGTCGGCGAGCTCGGGTCGCACCGAGCCAAGCACTTCGATCGCCTCCGCCACCGGCGGAAGCATTCTCGGATCGATCATGGCGGCCTCGAGTAGAGCGTCCGACCACAACCGACGGGTGACGTCCCACAACATCGACGAGGAAGCGTTGGCGTGGTCTTGGGCAACCTCGCCGGTCAGCCAGGAAGTGATCATCGCCACAGGAGGAAGCAACCAGCGAGGCTCGGATCGTTCCAACAACCACGCCATTTTCGGTGCGGCGTGGGAGCTGTCACAGTTGAGCCCGGTGATCTCAAATAGCCGGTCCACGCCGACCGCCGCCTCGATGCGTTGGGTCTGCTCTACGGCTCGTCGATCCATCCAGATGATCGCCTCGTGCACCGGTCGCAGGTCGGCGTCCACCGCCACCACCCCATCGACCTGGGCGTCAACCGCGAGGTGGGTGATCCCGGAGGCCACCGCGCCGGCTTCAGCCACCAGCGAACCGATGACGGAGGCCACCGCTTCGGTCCAGTCACCGGGATCTTGTTGGGCCCAGTTGGGGGCAGGAAATGACACCCGGTGCGGAGCGGAGGCGGTGGCCACTACCCCCCGTCCAGCCTCGAGCAACACCCCCTTGCTGCTCTGGGTGCCGACGTCGATACCGATGACGAGGCTCATGGTTCAGTCCGCTGAAGCGGTGGCCTTCGAGCGCCACCCGGTCGGGGGAACCGATGTCGTTTCAATCCGGGTCGGCTTGATTGGGGCCTCCTCATGAAAGAGCCTCCCGGCGATGCCGGGAGGCTCCTCGATAACGCTACTGCTCAGGCGAGCTCGGCCTCGGCGGCCCGCACCAGAGCGGCCTCCTCTTCTGGTGCTCTGGCCACCAGATGGTGGCGGCTGTAGAACCAGTAGTAGGCGAACATCACCACAATGAAGACCGCGGTACCGATGGTGGCGATGCGATACGCCTCGATCAGCATGGTCGAAACCAACGCCAGAATCGCCAGGATGGCCCCGACCACCCCTCCCGCGATTCCGAGCGGGCTCCGATAGGGCCGGTTGAGCTCAGGGTGCTTGACCCGTAGGACGACGAAGTCGATCATCACGATTGCGTAGGAGATGACCGCCCCCATCACCGCCATGTTCAGGAGTGCCGCACCCAACGGGGCATCGATGAACTGGTCGATTAGGAAAGCCAGACCCAACCCCACCGCTCCGCCCAACAACAGCGCCCGAGCCGGGGTGTGCATGCTCGAGGTGACGGAGATCGACCTCGGCAGGTAACCGGCCCGCGAACCTGCGAACAGGACCCGGCCATAGGCGTAGATGATGGCGTGGAAGCTGGCGATGAGGCCGATCAGCGCCAAGACCGCAAGGAACGATGTCCCGATGCCGTCACCGAAGATCGCCCTGAATCCGAGCATGACCGGCTCTAGCGAGCTGCCCACTTCGGCTGCTCCACCGGCCAAACCCGTGTTGAAGACCAGGGTGAACATCGAAAAGCCGAGCAGGGTGACTATGCCCCAGATCAATGCCTTGGGCATGTCCTTGACAATGTCATGCGATTCTTCGGCCGCCAGGGGTAGCTGCTCGATCGCCAGGTAAAACCAAATGGCGAACGGGAAGGATGCGAGGACGCCATACCATCCGAGTGGAAGGAACGTGCTGGCGCCTGCTCTGGTCGCATCGACCGGCACGTTGTTGAGAAGATCGGGACTCCACGCACCCGAGAAGATGGCCGCCAGGTAGAAGAACACCAGCACGCCCATCGAAAGGATCGCGGCGATGAACGACACCCGGAAACTGAGCTTGGTGCCCCGCACATTGATTGCCACGAATACGGCATAGAACCCAATCCACCAGATCCAGTTGGGCAAGTCCACGATGTTGTCGGCATACGCCGCGATCGAGATCACCACCACCGCCGGAGTAACCACGTATTCGACAATGTCGGTCACGGTGTTGACGAATGCCATTCCCGGGCCCATGGCGTTTCTAGTGAATGCGTAAAACCCGCCGGCGAACGGAAGCGCAGTGGACAACTCCGCGATGCACAGAACCATGCAGATGTACATGATGGCCATCAGCACCGTTGCCACCAGGAGACCACCGAAGCCGCCTGTTGCCAGGCCGAAGTTCCATCCGAAGAAATCGCCCGAGATGACCGCTGCCACCCCGAGTGCCCAGAGCATCACCCATCCCGCACTCTTCTGCAGCTTTCGCTTCGCGAGATAGTCATCGCCAACTTGCCGATAGGTCGCGGTGCCCACCTTGATTGGGTCGTCTGCCATGGCCTCCCTCTCTTCGGAACTGGTTCGACCTCGCCCACCGACCGTCCTCACCTTTGCCAGGTGTGAGCCAACCGGGTAATGCGGGCACGCTAATACCAGAGGCATCGGGCCTGTCGGAGGAGTGGGCCAATTTCCGGCGAGTCAGTACCCGCTAGGCATCGACGGTTTCGGTTGCACGACGCGCCGACAGGACCGAACTCAGGGAGGGATAGCGCCCGGCCGTCGTCTATTCCTTGTACTCCAGCTTCCGGTTGAGGGCGTCGAGGACCGCTTTGGCCGTCGCCATCACCGGATCGCCACCGAGCACCATGGCGCTGCCGACCAGTTCGGTGCCATTTTCCCGAACCTGGGCGAGGGCGATCTTGAGGTTGCCGAGATCAGAGGTGCCGACGGCGCTGAGATCGAGCACGAGCTGGGGTGCCAGCGATTGGAGAGCCTTGAGAGTGGCCTCCCCGACCAGGCGATGGCGGTGGGAAGGATCCCCGTCACCCTCGGCGCGTCCGATGAATTGCTCATGGCGGGCGGTTAGGGTCACCTCGATGACAGCTCGCTGGCCATGGATTCGTTGGTCAATTGATGAGAGAACTGGTCGCACAGTCATGGCAACCGACGTTACAAGGTCGATGCCCGTACCCGAGGGTCTATGGAACCATTGGTAGTTTGCGCAGAACTCATATCAGACGATCGGAGGGGACATGCTCAAGGAGTTCCGCGATTTCATCAATCGCGGCAACCTGATCGATTTGGCTGTGGCGTTTGTGCTGGGCGTTGCTTTCGCCGGGGTGGTCACTGCCCTGACGGAAGGAATCGTGACACCGCTGATTGGCCGGATCTTCCAGGTCGACAACCTGCAGACGTATGTAATTGCCGGCGACGTCGAGATCGGCCGTTTCCTGGCCGCGATCCTCAACTTCGTGGTAGTCGCCTTCGTCATGTTTCTGGTCGTCAAGGCCCACAACCGGATGAAGAAGCCTGCCGAAGCCGCCGCAGATCCAGCGGAAATAGTCCTGTTGAGAGAGATCCGGGACGCCCTGACGACGCATTGAGCCGAGCCTCAAGCCTCAAGTTCGTCTCTTGATTTTTCTGGCTTGAGGCTTGGGACTTGGGACTTGCTGCCCCCAATCCGCGAATCCGCCGAACCTTGTTTCCGACTGGTCTGCTAGGCATGCTATCCTGTTATGCATGGTACCTAGGAGCGCAGGACACGATCACAGCTCCCAGCTCTTGAAAGGGGTTCTTGACATGTGCCTCCTGGCTGTCATCTCCGAGCAGCCAACATACGGATACGAGATGGCCCGGAAACTGCAAGAGCGGGGCCTCGACCTCGTTTCGGATGGCAGTATCTACCCATCGCTCTCACGTTTGCAGAAGCAGGGTCTGGTAGAGGGCTACCTCGTCGAAGCCGGCTCAGGCCCGGCCCGCAAGTACTACCGGCTGGCGAACTCTGGCCGCCAGGCGCTACGGACCTGGACCGCCGATTGGCGGAGTCTTGCTTCCGGGGTCGATGGCGTGCTCAACGGAGGTTCAGATGTCTGACGCCCTCGAACTGAACAAAGTCATTATCGACTGCGAACGCTATTGGCGCGCCACCGGCGTGCCGGCCCGAAAGATCGCCGACATGAAGCTGGAATTGGGTCAGCACCTCGTCGAGGCCACATCCAACGGTCGCAAGGTCGAATCGGTGATCGGAGGAGACCTGGCTGAGTTTGCCGAGACATGGGCCGCCGAATACCGCGCAGGCGCCCCCAGGTCGGCTTGGGAAGACGTGAGGTCGGGCCGCAACGCCCTTCGTCAGTCGGTTCGGCGTGAGTTCATTGGATACGGCCTGTCGGTGGTAGTGGTGGTGGCCGGAGTCGCGATAGCTGCAAGTGGAGGTGAGCGAGTGGAAAACGAAACCTGGCGCTGGTTGTGGACCGGATTGGCCCTCGTGATGGGGATCGGCGAGATCTTCACTGCGGGCTTTTTCCTGTTGCCGTTTGCCATCGGCGCAGCTGCTGCCGCGATTCTCGCCTGGCTGGGGGTGGCGATCCTGGCCCAGTGGTTGGTGTTCTTTGGAGTCTCCCTGTTCGCCTTCATGTACTTGCGAAGGTTCATATCCCGTCAGGATGAAATGGAGCAACCCGCCGTGGGGGCCAATCGCTGGGTCAATGCCAAGGGCGTCGTCCTCGAGTCGATCGACCCGGTGGCGTCGGTCGGCATGGTGAGGATTCTCGGCGAGGAGTGGCGAGCGACATCGGATGAGCCCATACCTGCCGGCGCCCAGGTCATCGTGACGGAGGTCCGAGGGGCCCGTCTTGTGGTCTCTCCGCTGGAATGAAGCTGGCCCGAGATTGATTCTGTAACCAGGTCGATAACGAAAGAGAGTGGTGATGCAACCGATCGTGTTCTTGTTCATTGTGGTAGCAGCGTCCTTGATACTCGTTGCCGCCACCGGATTCCGGATAGTGCGGCCATTCGAGAAGGGACTCGTCGAGTTCCTCGGGCGATATGAGAAAACGGTTGACTCTGGTCTGCGCTGGGTTATGCCCTTTGTCAAGAGGCTCACCAAGGTCGACATGCGCGAGCAGGTGGTCGACGTTCCTCCCCAGGAGGTCATTACCAAGGACAACGTCGCGGTAGTTGTGGATGCAGTCATCTATTACGAGGCGACCGATCCGGTGAAGTTGAAGTACAACGTCGCCAACTTCGTGCTCGCAGCCACCAAACTCGCTCAAACCAACCTTCGCAACGTGGTCGGCGACCTCGACCTTGACACCGCGCTGACGTCGCGGGAAATCATCAACGCCAAGCTGCGCCAGATTCTCGACGACGCCACCGACAAGTGGGGCACACGCGTGGTGAGACTCGAGATCCAGCGGATCGAGC
>JANMST010000508.1:0-9258 GCA_031389635.1 Acidimicrobiia bacterium
GGCCGCGATTGGTGCGCGGAAACAGGGAATTAGAAACGGCCGGTTATGAACGGATTGCTGCGACGCTCGAGGCCGATGGTTGTTTCCGGACCGTGCCCTGGCAACACACGGACCTCGTCAGGCAATGTCAGGACCTGTGAATTCATCGACGAGATCAATTCGTTCCAGCTTCCCCCAGGAAGGTCTGTGCGCCCGACGGACCCGCGAAAGAGTTGATCTCCGGACATCAGGACGCCCTCCCCATCGATGTAGAAACAGCAATGCCCGGGAGTGTGCCCGGGGGTGTGGCGGACCTCGAAGTCGATTCCGGCGAGATGCAGGCTCTGGCCGTGGTGAAGGTCGGTGATCTCCTCGGGAGGTTCGAAGTCCCCGGGCGGGACCAGACCGAAAAGAGACTTCATCTGGGCAAGCGGGTCGAGAGTCAAGAAATCATCGTCTCGGTGGACGTAGACCGACGCCCCGGTCGCCCGGTGGACGGGGCCGGCCCCACCGGCGTGGTCGACGTGACCGTGGGTCACCAGCAGCGCCACCACCGTGAGGTCATGGACCTTCGCCAGATTGATGATCGCGTCGGGGTCGGGAGGAGCGTCCACCGCCACCGCCATCCCACCCTTCTCGGCTGCGATCAAATAACAATTGGTCTGGGCGAGCCAGAGAGGTTCAGAGGTGATCAGCACAGATCGTCCGACCCGGATCCACCGACGGGTGGCTCATTGCCCGGATGGCTCGGTGACCAGGCGATAGGCCGCGAACACCCCGTCGACACCCCGGAGGTCGGCGATCAACCGGGGAACGGAGCCGGGGTCGGAGAGTTCCACCTCATACCGAAGAATCGCCACGCGATCGCGGCCGGTGACGGAGGAGGAGGCAGTGATGTTTCCGCCCAGGTCGGAGATGGCGGCCGTGACATCACGGAGCAGCCTGGTCCGGTCGAGTGCCTCGACCTGAACCCATACAGCAAAGGTCCCCACCCGGTCGGGCGGCCAGGAGACCTCGACCATTCGCTCCCGCTGATCGGATAACGAGTTGATGTTGGTGCAGTCCGAGCGGTGGACCGATACTCCTCGACCGACCGTGATGAAGCCGACGATTGGATCACCGGGCACGGGAGCGCAGCAGCGGGCGATCCGCACCAGCATGTCGTTCATTCCCTCGACGATGATTCCGGCCCCGGGAGTGCTTCCCCGACGCGGACGCGGCGGTGCCAGCAGATCTTCATCCTCTTCCGACTCTTCGGGGCGAACCACTTTTATGAGGCGCTGCACAACGGTGTTGGCGCTGAGCGAGCCGTCGCCGACGGCAGCCAGGAGACCGTCGAGGTCGGCCTTGCCCAACTCCGAAGCAAGGTCGGACAGGTGGCGATCTCGCTCAGCGGCCGACAACCCCAGCCCCTCCTTGCGGATGAGGCTGCTCAGCTGATCACGACCCTCGGCAAGGGCTTGCTCGCGCCGCTCCCGGAGGAAGAAGGCCTTGATCTTGGCCTTGGCCCGCGAGGTAGTAACGAAGTTGAGCCAATCACGGCTGGGTCCTGCGTCGTTGGCCTTGGAGGTGATGACCTCAACGATGTCTCCCGATTCGAGGCGGGTCGAGAGCGGGAGCAAACGCCCGTTGATACGAGTGCCGACGCAGCGATTGCCGACCTCCGTGTGGACCGCATAGGCGAAGTCGATTGCGGTTGATCCCCTGGGGAGGGTCTTGACGTCGCCGGCCGGAGTCAGGACGAACACCTCGTCCTGGTAGAAGTCAAGCTTGAGATTGGTCAGGAACTCCTGGGGGTCTTCCGTTTCGAGGAGGGTGCGGATGTCGCCCACCCAGGGGATATCCATCGCAGCCGGGCCCTCCTTGTACCGCCAATGCGCGGCAATCCCCGACTCGGCCAAGCGGTGCATCTCCGCGGTTCGGATCTGGACCTCGAGCGGCTTGCCATCCGGCCCGATCACGGTGGTGTGGAGGCTCTGGTACAGGTTGACCTTGGGCATAGCCACGAAGTCCTTGAACCGACCGGAGATCGGCACCCACTTCGAGTGGACCAGCCCAAGGGCTGCGTAGCAACCGCGGGTGTCGGCAGTGATGATGCGAATCCCGATCAGGTCGAAGATGTCCTCGAAGCCGCGCTGGCTTTCGACCATCTTCCGATAGATCGAAAAGTGGTGCTTGGGGCGTCCGGTGATGGTCGCGGGGATGCCGGCTTCCTTGAGGGCCGCCTCGAGCTCGGAAGTCACCTTCTCGATGAACACCTCGCGTTCGGGTGCCCGGTCGCTGAGCTTGGCCTCGATCTCGGCGTGGATACCAGGCTCGAGGATGGCGAAACATCGATCCTCGAGCTCATGCTTGATCTCCTGGACACCGAGTCTGTGGGCCAGGGGAACATAGACATCCAGGGTCTCCCGGGCGACCCGCTGCTGCTTTTCGAGCCGAAGGGCGGACACGGTGCGAATGTTGTGGAGCCGGTCGGCCAGCTTGATCAAGAGGACCCTGACATCCTGGGCCATCGCCACGACCATCTTCCGGATCGTCGCCGCTTGGGCCTCCTGGGGCGAGGAGTACTGGATGCGGTCGAGCTTGGTCACACCGTCGATCAGGCGCGCCACCTCCGGTCCGAACTTCGCCTCGACCTGGTGGAGCGTCAGCTCGGTGTCCTCCACGGTGTCGTGGAGCAGCGCGGCGGCGAGAGTCCGGGCGTCGAGCCCGTAGTCGGCCAGGATCTGTGTGACCGCCACCGGATGGGTGATGTACGGGTCGCCGGACTTCCGGACTTGTCCTTCATGGGCGGCGCGGGCGGTGGTGAACGCGGATTGGATGAGCTCTGGCCCCGCGTCAGGAAAATGCCGTCGATGGGCCTCGATGATCGGGATCAGGCCCGATTCGATCGTGCCCGGGTCAGTCGTATTTGATGAGGGCATAGAAGGGCACTCCGTCCAACGCCGAACGCCCGTTTAGAAATCCCAGTTCGATGAACACGCTGACCCCGACGACGTCGGCACCCACCCGGCGCAGGAGATGGACGGCGGCGGCGGCGGTCCCCCCTGTAGCAATGACGTCGTCGACGATCAGGATCTTCTCGCCCTGTTGGACCGCGTCGACGTGCATCTCGAGAGCGTCGGTGCCGTATTCGAGGCTGTACGTCTCGGTGATCGTTGCAGCCGGGAGCTTGCCTGGCTTCCTGAGCGGCACGAAGCCCGCCCCCAGCTCTTTGGCGACCGGGGCGGCCAGGGTGAACCCCCGGGCCTCGATCCCTACGACCTTGCTCACTCCTGCCCCGCGATGGGGTTCGGCCATTGCCATGATCAACTCGGCAAAAGTTGCGGGATGGGCGAGGACCGGGGTGATGTCCTTGAAAATCACGCCCGGTTCGGGGAAGTCGGGCACGTCACGCACCAGAGAGGCAAAGTCCACGAGCGAAAGTCTAAGGGGTAACAGGCCCGACCAGAGCACGCTTCGGCTGGTCCGATCGAGCTTGTCAGGTCAGCGGGCCCGTTTCTTGGGAGGTTTGGGAGCGGTGCGATTGGCCCCCCGGGGGGCGGCGCCGGACGTTGGCCGCGCCACCGGGCCTTCCGCGGCCGCAGTGTCGACTCGAAGCTTGGCTTCGATCTTGCGGCGACGATAGGCCCACGCCTCCTCCTTCTCCTTCCATGTCGCCAGCAAAGGGGCCGCCACGAAGATTGACGAGTAGGTGCTGGCTGCAAGGCCGACGAACAATGCGAGAGCGAAGTCCTGCAGGGTGGTCGCCCCGAGAACAAAGGAACCGACGAACAGGATCGAACCCACGGTCAGGAGCGAGGTCAGGGAGGTGTTCAGCGACCTGGAGAGGACGAGGTTCATGGATCGGTTCACAACGTCGGAGTACGTGAGGCGATCTCCGTACTGACCCACCATCTCTCTGACCTTTTCGAACACCACGACCGTGTCGTAGAGGGAGTATCCGAGGATTGTCAGCAGAGCGACCACTGTGGCCGGGGTCACCTCAAAGCCGCTGAGGGCGTAGACCCCGGTGGTGAGGAGAAGATCGTGGACCAGAGCTGCAATGCCGGCGAGGGCCATCTTCAACTCGAGGCGCCAGGTCATGAACAAGGTGACGGCCACGAGGAACACCACGAGGGCGATCAGCGATTGCCTGAGAACCAGAGCACCGAAACTCGGGCCCACTGCATCAATCGACAGGTCGGTCCGTTCGTTCCCTGAGATTCGTGCGATGCCATCGAGGAGGGTGTCCTCAGTGGTCGGATCGAGGGCGATCGTCTGGACCCTGAACCCATCGCCGCCGTTGATCAGTTGGATGACGGCGTCGTTGACTCCGACTTCGTCGGTGACACTTCTGAAGTCCTCGACTGCCGCGGCCGCCGGATTAGGTCCCGTGACCGAGACTCCTCCTTCGAACTCGATTCCAAGATTGAGGCCTCCGCGGGCGACCAGGGCGATCATCGTGATGGCAATCGCCGCCAACGAGGCTCGGAACCAGATTCGCCTCTTACCAACGAAGTCGACCGTGGTTTCGCCCCGATTGAGCCGCTGCCAGAGATTCATTGGGCGGTGGCCTTGATCGAAAGCCAGCCCCGGTCAGCCAGAGGGGTATGGGCCAACAGCCATATGGCTCTTCGCGTGAATGCGCGGGCCACAAAGAGATCGATCAACGTCGCAATCCCGAGTGCCAGGGCGAAGCCTTTCACCGGTCCGACTGACAAGAAGAAGAGGAGAACGGCGCCCAGGAGAGAGACTGCATCGGCGGTGAGGATCGTCCTGAACGCCTGCTTGAAGCCTTCGTCGGCAGCGGAGCGCACGGTGCGGCCGCCCCTTATCTCTTCCTTGACACGTTCGATGTAGACGATGTACGAGTCGGCGGTTATGCCAATAGAGATGATGACGCCGGTGACGCCGGCGAGCGTCAGAGTGAGGCCCTGATACCGACCCAGGAGGGCGAAGACGGCCACCAGAATCGCCCCGAACACCGTCAGGCCGACGATGGCCACGACGCCCATTGCCCGGTAGTAGACCATCAGGAGGATCGCCACCAGGGCCAACCCGATGTACCCGGCCAGCAAACCGGCCCTGAGAGAATCGTCCCCGAGTGTGGCCGAAACCTTCTGAACCTGCGATCTCTCGAAAGCAACTGGAAGCGAGCCGTAGCGGAGAAGCGCCGCCACATCTCGTGCTTGTCGCTCGTCCTCGGCGGTCCCACCGAAAGTGATCTGGGCCTCGCCCCCGGTGATCCCTTCCGGCCCCACGTCCTGAGCAACGCCTGGCGACGCCACCACCTCCCCGTCGAGGACAATGGCAATCCGTCGTTGAGCGCTGTCGGCCGGGAACGTGACGGCGTTGGCCGTCAGGGCGGCGAACTTGTCGGCTCCCTGGGAGGTGAGGTCAAGGTTGATCACCCACAGTGCCCGGGACGGGTCGAAGCCGGGAATGGCATCGGCAACGTCCGATCCGACCAGCTCGGCCGGGCCGACGTAGATGACCTCGGGAACCGCCTGCCCGAAGAAACTGGTCGTTGACTGGAGGTAGGCACTTTGACCCGGGTCGTCTTCGACCGTCAACCCGGTGACGGGATCGACATTCGGAGGAAAAGTCGTTGTCGTAGTCGGCCCCGGCTCCGACGTGGTCGTGGTCGGATCGGACGTGGTGGTCGTCGAATTGCTACCGGTAGTGCTGGTCCCGGCGGTCGTCGTGGTGGTAGTTGACGTGGTGGTGGTGGTCACCAGCGGCCCTACGTCTCCAAAGATCGCATCGAGAACTGGTCGGAATGAAAGCTCACCGGTCTGGCCGATCGCGTCGAGGGCCCTTTGCTCATCTTCTACTCCCGGCAGCTGCACGAGAACGGTGCTCGAGCCCGAGATCGCAATCTCGGGCTCTTGAACCCCGCCCACCTCTTCGATCCGGGCTCGCATGATTTCGACTGCCTGCTGAAGCACCTCTTCGTCGGTGCCGGGTGGTGCAGTCAGGACTACTGACGTCCCGCCCTGGAGATCGAGACCGAGCTTGGGGGTGATGCCGTTGGCCAGCAAAAGCCCTGCGCCTCCCCAGGCAAGCACCAGCACCACCACAAGACCGATCAGGCGGCGGCGCACGTCAGTCCGGTGTGTCGATCTTGTTGGCTATGGCGCGACGGGTGAATCGAATCTTCCCTTGCTCAACTTCCAGCACGACCGAGTCGTCATCGAGGGCCCGGATCACTCCCTGGACCCCGCCGATGGTCTGGACGGTGTCGCCAAGGCCCAATGAGGCCGTGACCTGCTGCTGCTTTTTCATCCGTGCACGCTGCGGGCGCAGGATCAAGAAATAGAAGACTACGACCATGACACCGAGAAAAACGAACGAGCTGATCGGACTGCTCGCCGCGGGCGTAGTGGTTGCCAAAATAAGACCAGGGTTCACAAAGACCTCGCAAGGATGCGGACGGGGTTGCCAACTTTAACCGTTTCGAGTCACTGTGATGCTCTTGGTGAACTGAGCGAAATCACCGGCGAGAATCGCCTGGCGGGCGTCTCGAAGCAGGCCCAGGGTGTAGTGCAGGTTGTGGATCGAGAGGAGCCGGAAGGCGGAGAGCTCGTTGGCTGCTAGCAGGTGGCGCAGGTATGCCCGGTGATGCGTCTGGCATGTAAAGCAGGGACACCCGGATTGAAGCGGTTTCGGGTCGGACCCGTATTCGGCCCGGCGAAGGTTGAAATCCCCGTCGGCGGTCAGGACCCGGCCATGGCGGGCGAGCCGTGTCGGCCAGACGCAATCGAACAGATCGGCACCCCTGGTGACCGCGTCCAGCACTCCCAACGGGTCACCGAGGCCCATGACATACCTCGGTTTTCCGGTAGGCAACTCAGCCAGGGCGGCTTCAAGAGCAACAACTCGATCGCCCGGTGTCTCCCCTACCGACAGCCCCCCGATCCCGAAACCGGCAAACCCGAGGCCGGCGGTGGCACGGGCGCTTTCTCCTCTGAGCCCGGGATCGATGCCTCCCTGGACGATGCCGAAGAGTGCCTGATCGGCCCGCTGGTGCTGGGCTAGCGCCCGCTCGGCCCAGCGCAGCGTCAGTTCCATGCCGTTGCGGACGACTTCGGGGGCAGCAGGGAGCCCGACGCAAACATCGAGGACCATGGCGATGTCAGGCCCCAATGCCTCCTGGATCCTGACCGCATCTTCGGGAGTGAGTCTGACGGCGGCCCCGTCGTAGGTCGATCGGAACTCCGCTCCAGCTTCGGTGATTCGAGGGCTCAGCGAGAAGATCTGATAGCCGCCGGAGTCGGTGAGGATCGGGCCCGACCAACCCCAGAACGCGTGGAGGCCCCCGATCTGGTCGATCGTCGCGGCGCCCGGCCTCAGCATCAGGTGATACGTGTTGGCCAGGACCATCTCGGCTCCAACGGCGGCAAGGTCGTCGACGTCGACTCCCCGCACCGCCGCTCTGGTGCCCACCGGCATGAATCCGGGGGTCAAAACCTGGCCATGCGGAGTGTGAAGGATGCCGGCCCGGGCCGGGCCGTCGATCGCCGTCTGCTCCCACCAGACCGGGGTAGTCACGGTAATTCACCGGCTCGAGTTGCGATCATGGAGTCGCCGAACGAAGCGAATCGATAGCCGCGGACGAGGGCGGTTTCGTAGGCGACACGCCAGCGGTCGCCCATGAAGGCGGCGACCAGGACAATCAGGGACGTCCCCGGCAGATGGAAATTCGTGATCAACCGATCGACGACCCTGAATCGGTAGCCCGGAGTGATGTAAAGGCGGGTATCGACGCTCCCGACCTCGACCCGGCCGTCGGGGCTGGCCCGACTCTCCAGGGCTCGCACGACAGTGGTGCCGACTGCTACGAGATCGCCGATCCTGCCGTTGATCGCCTCGGCGGCTTCGGCAGGGATGGTCAAGGTCTCGGAATGGATCTGATGGTCTTCGATATTGGCAGCAGAGATTGGCCGAAACGTATCGAGGCCCACGATCAGCTCGACCTCGACCACGTTGATCGATCTCGCACGCAACGCCTCAACGACACTGGTGGTGAAGTGGAGACCGGCCGTGGGTGCCGCCGCCGAACCGATAGTCCGAGCGAAGATCGTCTGATAGCGCTCGGGGTCGGCGAGTTGCTCGTGAATGTAAGGCGGGAGCGGGACCGTCCCGGTCACGGCGATTGCATCTTCGAGGGCGCCGTCGGCTTGCAGCGAGATCTCGACAAGTCCGTCGCTTGGAATTGTTTCGACGACCGCCTTGATCGCCCCGAAGTCGAGGGCGGACCCGGGACGGAGTCGACGGGCCGGTCGGACCACGGCCTGCCAGAGATCGTCGCTGAGAGGGCGGAGCAGGAGGGCTTCGACTCGCCCGCCTCCCACCACCTTTGTGCCCAGGAGACGGGCCGCCCGCACTCGCGACCGGTTGACCACAACTACGTCGCCCGGCGAGAGCAGCCCCGGCAGATCCGAGAAGGTGTGATCGCTGAGACCATCGACGTCGAGGAGTCGCGAGGCATCTCGGGGCTCGATTGGCTGCTGGGCGATCGCAGCGACCGGCAACTCATAGGAGAAGTTCGTAGTGGGGGTGCCCATCAAAGAGCGCCCATCAGATAGCTCCCCATCTGGGCACTTTTGTCAGAGAAGACGGTCCTGGCCGCCACGGGTCAGATCAAGGTGCCGGTATGCCATGTCGGTCGCCATCCGTCCCCGAGGGGTCCGTTGCAGCAAGCCGATCTGGAGTAGGAAGGGCTCGTATGCATCTTCCACCGTCTCCGGCTCCTCACCCACCGCGATGGCGAGAGTCGATAGCCCGACCGGGCCGCCACCGAATTTGAGAACCACGGCTTCGAGAATCGCCCGGTCGACCTTGTCGAGTCCGAGCTCGTCGACCTCATAGGTCTTGAGCGCCTCCTCAGCGGTGGGTAGGTCGACCCGGCCGTCGGCTCGGGCGACCGCAAAGTCCCTCACCCGCGCCAGGAGGCGGTTGGCGATGCGCGGGGTTCCCCGGCTGCGGCCGGCGATCAGGTCGGCGGCCTCGTCTTCGATTTTCACTTCGAGAATCCGGGCCGACCGGCGCAGGATCTCGGAGAGCTCCGTGTCGGTGTAGTAGTCGAGGCGGTCATCGATTCCAAAGCGGTCGCGCAACGGCGCCGTCACTTTGCCTTTACGGGTAGTGGCGCCCACCAGTGTGAACCGGGGAAGGTCGAGGCGGATCGATTGGGCAGAGGGACCCTTGCCAAGAACGATGTCGAGTTGGAAGTCCTCCATCGCCGCATACAGCACCTCCTCGACAATCCGGGGCAGGCGGTGGATCTCGTCGATG
>JANMST010000070.1:0-8929 GCA_031389635.1 Acidimicrobiia bacterium
CCGTCGGGTGAGGCTCCGGAATCGATTCTCAAGGAACCACTCTGGAAGATCCGCCTGCGGCTCACCCGCCGATCGATCGCCCTCAATTGGAAACTCTTCATCTCTCACAAGATCGGCCTGATCGGACTTGGCGTCATCGGGGTGTTTGCCGTCATGGCCATATCGCACCCGATCCTCATGTCGACGGTATGGAATCCGGCGGTATATGACCCGGTCACCGGATACCACGCGGTCAAGGTCGACAAGCTGGTGGTCGAAGTTGTAAATGATCCGACGACCGAGGTCGACTTGGCCACGGCCCGGATCCAATCCAATCCCTTCATCGAAGTCGGGGACACACTTTCGATCCCCCAGCAGCCGGCGCCTCCCAGTCTGGGGGTCCGAGTGGGGACCGACCGGAACGGTGCGGAGGTTTCTGCATCCCATATCCTCGGCACCGACCCTCTCGGCCGGGACGTGCTCAGTCAGTTGCTATACAGCACCAGGGCAGCGTTCTTCCTGGGAATGATCGCGGCCGTCGTGACCGTTTTCATCGCGACCGCTATCGGTTCTATCTCGGCCTACTTTGGCGGCTGGATCGACACGGTCCTCATGAGATTTGCCGACCTGATCCTGCTGGTCCCTCTGCTGCCGGTACTGATCGTTGTATCGGCGCTTTTCCAGATCAGCCTTCCACTGCTGGGCCTTCTTATCGGCCTGCTCGGCGGGTTCGGTGGAACCGCCATAATCCTCAAGTCACAGGCGCTCCAGGTCACGGTGAAGCCGTTTATCGACGCCGCCCGTATCGCCGGAGGAGGGCACACCCATCTGATCTTCCGACACATCGTGCCCAACGTCCTGCCACTCTCGTTCCTGTACATGATGTTCACGGTCACAGATGCCATTGCCCTCGAGGCGACACTGTCCTTCCTGGGCCTGATGTCGATTCCGATGAGTTGGGGCATCATGATCAACGTCGCCCAGTCGCAGGGCTATTTCCTGTCGGGCACCGACTACTGGTGGCTCCTGATTCCCGCCGGATTGGCAGTGAGCCTCCTGGCGGCATCGTTCTTTCTGGTTGGTAGGGCGATGGACGAGGTTGTCAACCCCAGGTTGCGTCAGCGGTAGGCAGTGGGATCTCCGGGATCAGGGCGGGAAGGGATTAGATAAACAGTGACTCAAAACGGACGGCCGCTTCTCGAAGTAGACGGCTTGGTCATGCGCTATCAGACCAAGAAGGGCGAGGTTTCGGCCATTGAGAACGTCAGCTTCACGTTGCATCAAGGCGAGTCACTGGGGTTGGTGGGGGAGTCGGGCTGCGGGAAGACCTCGATTGCGATGTCCCTGATGGGCCTGGCAGCAGAGAACGCCCGCTACCACGCCGGGGAGATTCGCCTCGACGGCGAAAACCTCCTAGCACTTGACGAGAACGCCATGCGCAAGCGCCGGTGGAAGTCGATCTCGATGGTGTTCCAGGGAGCGATGAACTCGTGGAACCCGGTCTACCGGGTCGGGGACCAGATCAGAGAGGCGATCGACCTCCATTTCAATCCTCGTCTCAGCGAGGCGGCTTCGAAAGATCGCATGGTGCGACTATTCGAAATGGTGGGGCTCAACCCGTCGATGCTGTCCCGGTACCCGCATGAGTTTTCCGGTGGGATGAGGCAGCGGGCGGTGATCGCCATGGCCCTCTCGTGCGACCCCAAGCTGATTATTGCCGACGAGCCGACAACTGCGTTGGACGTCATTGTCCAAGACCAGATCCTCAAGGAGTTGAAGAAGATCCAGGATCAGCTCGGGATGTCGTTGATCTACATATCTCACGACATCGCCGTTATCGCCGAGGTCACAGACACGATCGGGGTGATGTATGCCGGCAAGCTCGTCGAATACGGGACCACTCTCGAGGTGTTCCACCGCCCCCGGCACCCTTACTCATATCTATTGCTCAGCTCAACCCCTTCGATCACGGGACCCAGGCGCAAGCTGGCTCCGCTGGAGGGAGAGCCTCCCAACCTGCTCGATCCGCCAACAGGGTGTCGTTTCCATCCTCGCTGTCCCTTCGCTACGGAACAATGCGTCGTGCAGGAGCCACCTCTCGAGGATCTTGGAGGGGGCCACAAGGTCGCTTGCTGGAACTGGGAGAAGGTGCCGGTGACGATCGGGGCGTCAGCATGAGCCAGCCGCTTCTGAAGGTGGACAGCCTCAGCAAACTCTTTCCGGTCAATCGCGGGCTCTTTCGCAAGCCCGTCGATTTCGTCCATGCCGTTGACGGTGTCAGCTTCGAGATAGGGCCCGGCGAATCCCTTGGGCTCGTAGGCGAATCGGGATGCGGCAAATCGACTACCGGTCGGATGCTGACCAGGCTCATGGAAGCCACGAGTGGTCAAATCCTTCTGGCGGACAACGGCTCGCTGGTCGATGTCGCCCACATCAACCGGGAAGGTATGCGCACCTTCCGGCGCCGCGTGCAGATGATCTTTCAGGATCCGTACGAGTCGATGAACCCACGCAGGACTATCTACGACACAGTGGCGGAGCCGTTGACGGTCCAGAAACTTGGCACGGTCGTTGAGCGGGAAGTCAAGGTCGCGGCCTTGCTCAAGCTGGTTGGGCTCACTCCGCCCGAGACGTTCATGTTCCGCTATCCCCACGAACTATCGGGAGGACAGCGACAGCGGGTGGCGATAGCCCGGGCCCTCGTCATCGACCCATCGTTCGTGGTGGCCGACGAGCCCACCTCGATGCTGGACGTCAGCATCCGCATCTCGATCATGGATTTGATGCTCAACCTCGGGAGCGAACTCGGCGTTTCCTATCTCTACATCACCCATGACCTCGCCGTAGCCCGGTATATGTGCGATCGGATCGCCGTCATGAACCTCGGCAAGATCGTCGAGATCGCCGACTCGGAAGAGTTGCTGGCCAACCCCTTGCATCCATACACCAAGGCTCTGCTTTCGGCGGTTCCGGTTCCCGATCCGGCCATCAAGCGGGCGCCGGTCGAGATCAAGGGCGGAATCGGAAAGGCCATCAACCCGCCGTCCACCTGTCGATTCCTCGAACGGTGCCCGATGGCCACTGACATCTGCCACCAACTCGACCATCCGCCGTTGGAGGACAAAGGCAATGGCCACTATGTGGCTTGCCACCTGGTTGACGTAGGTGCTGCGTAGCAGCCGAGTTATGAGTGGTGAGTTATGAGTGGTGAGTCGGAAACCCACCACCCACGAACCACCACCCAGAACTCCTGGCTCACTGTCCCGAATCTCGTCTCCGGGCTCCGGGTCCTGGCGGTTCCCTACTTTTGGTACGTCCTGCTCGGACAGGATCGCGTCGGTCTGGCGGCAGCACTCATCTTCGTGATCGGGTCTACCGACTGGATCGACGGGTATCTGGCTCGCCGCCTCAACCAAGTCTCAGAGTTCGGCAAACTCCTCGACCCCCTGGCCGACCGACTGATGATTGCTTCGGCACTGGTGGCGGGGTTGCTGGCCGGGGTCCTGCCGGGCGTGATCTGCTGGCCACTGCTGGTTCGTGAGGTCCTGGTTGGCATCGGAACGCTGGTCCTGGCGGGCAGAGGGCTGGGAACGCTCGAGGTGCGCTGGCTCGGAAAGGCCGCCACTTTCGCGCTTTACGGCGCCATACCGTCGTTCTACCTCATCTCGGCCGACATCGTGCCGTGGTTTTTCGGTCCGCCGGCCTGGATTGCCGGTGGTGTGGGACTGATCCTGTACTGGTACGTCGGGTGGCAGTACATCGGTGACATCTGGGGCAAGTTACGCTCGGTAGAGTCCCCGCCCGGCACCCCAATGACGACTCCGAAGGAAGGCTGATGCTGATTCCCGACAACTTGAAATACACATCCGAGCATGAGTGGGTCGAGTTGCTCGGGGAGAATCGGATCCGGGTCGGGATCACGGACTACGCCCAGGACGCCCTCGGTGATGTCGTATTCGTCCAACTCCCGAAGGTCGACGCCCAACTGACGGACCATGCCCTCCTGGCAGAAGTTGAATCCACCAAGTCGGTGGCAGAGGTATATGCGCCAACCTCCGGAACCGTGTCGGATGTAAATCAGGAATTGTCGACCCGACCTGAACTCATCAACCAGGAGCCTTACGGTGCCGGTTGGTTCTGTGTGCTGACGGTGGAGGATGCTTCCGTCCTCGACGGCTTGCTCGACGCCGAGGCCTACCGATCCCTCACCGAGTAGACAGTCTTCTCAGTAGGCAGCCAGAGCTTGCCCGCCTTCCGCGTTCCTTACTGGCCTACTCAGTACTTAGCTTCGGCCCGGCCTATCGTCGCCAGTCAGCATCTACCATTGGGTTCATGCAGTGTCCCCGGTGCGATGCCGTGGTCGCGGCGGAAGCCGCAACCTGTCCGGCTTGTGGGTTTGTGCTCGACACCGAGCCGACAGTGGCCTACGTCGAACTGCCGGACCCTGAGCATCCGCTGTCCCCGGAGGAGGCCGCGTCGGTGGACGGCATCACCGGCTGGGCACTGGTTGTCGAGAAAGGCCCCCGGGCGGGACTGACTTTTATGCTGGGTCCCGGGGAGATTGCCGTCGGACGCAATCCTGATTCCGACATCGTCCTCGACGACGTAACGGTGTCACGTCAACACTGCCGCTTCGACTCCCATCAAGAGACTCTGCAGGTGGAAGACCTGGGTTCGACCAACGGAACCTACGTCAACGATGCCCGGGTTGACACCGCCATTCTCAATCCTGGCGACGAGGTGATGATTGGCCGCTTCCAATTCCTCGTGGCGCGGGGCGATGGTTGAAGAACCGCTCTCCATCGGCGACGTCATCAACCTCCTCCGTGACGACTTCCCCGACGTCTCCGTTTCGAAGATTCGATTCCTCGAAGCTCAGGGGCTAATAAGCCCGGCCCGGTCGACGGCCGGCTACCGCCAGTTCGGGGCTCTCGAGATCAAGCGCCTTCAATACATCCTCGGGCTTCAGAGGGATCACTTTCTGCCGCTCAAGGTGATCAAGTCGAAACTGACCCTGTGGGAAAGAGGCGAGGATCAGGGGTCTGGCCACGGCGAGCCACCCCCGATCGACCCCGAACGAGAGCCGCTGACCAGAAATGATCTCGTGCGCCGAAGCGGCCTCTCCTCCCTGGAGCTCGAGGCCCTGATCGCTCACGGTCTCATCATCGCCATGGCCGACACCTCCGGTGAGCTCTACCCGGGCTGGGCCCTCCCGGCCGGGATCGAAGCGAGACAATTGCTCGAGCTCGGTTTCGAGCCACGCCACCTGCGTCAGGTCCGTTTGGCGGTGGAGCGGGAAGCCGACATGCTGGGTCAGCGGCTGGGGCCGCCGCTGGGATCGGCCCAGAATGAAGTGCGTTCCCGGGCGCAACAGGCGCTTGAGGACGGCACCGAAGCCGTAGCCTCGCTCCATCGGATTCTGCTCGGTGCCCGACTCGGTGAGATGCTCGCCGAATGAACTGGCGACGGCGAGGATCGCGCTGGGTGGTTTCGTTCGTGACGGCCGTCGCTCTCTTGGCGGGTATCCCGGCAGGAGCAGCCTCGGTGCCACTCAACCCGTTGCCTCCCCGGCCCGGACGCCTGGTGGCACCTGCTCCCGACGTCTCAGCGCTGTCGTGGGTTCTCTTCGATGAGTCAGCCGACTGGCTCATCGCCTCCCATGAACCCGATGTCCACCGCCCGCTGGCCTCCACCACCAAGATGATGACGGCGCTGGTGGCCACCGAACGATCATCCTTCGATGAGATGGTCACGGTGTCCGAAGGAGCCGCCGAAGCGGGCGAGGCCGAGATAGGCCTTGTGAACGGCGAGGTCGTAAGGATGGGTGACTTGATCGCAGCCATCCTGATTCGCTCCGCGAACGATGCCGCGGCAGCAATCGCCGGCCATGTCGGAGGGTCGATTGAGGGCTTTGCCGAACTCATGAACGAGAAGGCCGCGGAGATGGGTCTGACCAACAGCCACTTCGTCAACCCCCATGGCCTTGATTCTCCCGAGCACTACTCGTCCGCCGCCGACCTTCTAGAGATGGCACGGGCAATCCTGGCCAATCCACAGCTGGCGGCGATGGTGCTGTCCACCTCGGTCGACTTCCCCACTGCGCCCGACGGGACGTTGCGAGGCGGCCCATCGACCAACACCCTGCTCGAGACCTACGCCGGAGCGATCGGGGTCAAGACCGGGTTCACACTGAAGGCGTCGCTGGTGCTCGCTGCCGCCGCCGAGCGAGACGGTCGTCGACTCCTGGTGGTTGTGATGGGATCGGAAGGAGAGGGCGGACACTTTGCCGATGCCGCGGCTTTGCTCGACTACGGATTTGCGGAGGGATCCATTCAGCCCTCTCCGGAGAATTCGCTGGCGGTGGTTCGCTTGCAGCAAGCGCGGATCGAAACCCTCACATGGCTCGCAGCCTCGGGGCTCCTCACGACCGGGGCTGCTCCGACCGTTGGGATCGAGGTGTTCAATCGTGGGGCCTCGGAGCTGCCGGGATGGAGGGATGCGCTCTCATGGGTGCCTCGATACTGGGCATGGCTTTCCGGTGACGGCTGAGCACCCGGCGACCGAGGTCATCACGGCCTCCGACCTCGCCGATCGAGTAACGGAGTTGGGTGCCGCCATCAGCGAGGACTACCGGGACCGGCGCCCGATTCTGGTGGCCATGCTCGTTGGAGCTCTTCCATTCCTGGCCGATCTGGTGCGGCGTATTTCGGTGCCGCTTGATGTCGACTTCCTGTCGCTCTCGCGATTTGGTGAAGGCGGCAGGCTTCGGGTCGTGCTGGACACCGCCGACAATCTCTCCGGTCGTGACGTGATCATCGTCGAGGACATCGTCGACACCGGACTGAGCCTGACGGTGCTGAGGAGGATGATCACCGATAGGGGAGCGGCTTCGGTTGCAACCGTCTCGCTCCTGGACAAGGTGCCCCGACGAGTCGTGGCGGTTCCTATCGAGTACCGGGGCTTCGAGGTGGGGGACGAGTACTTGATCGGCTACGGGTTAGACCACGACGGCTGGTTTCGCAATCTCCCTTCGATCTGGGCGGTCCTCGATTTGGGACGGTTTCAGGAACGCCGGGAGGAAGCTGCCCGATTGGTGTATGGCAACCGGTGATAACCTGGGTCAATGAGCGGCAACGGCGACCGCATCGCTATGGAAATAGTGGGGGTCCGCGTAGAGCTGCCGTCGAACACGCCCATTGTCCTGTTGCGTGAACGAAGCGGCACTCGCTACCTCCCGATCTGGATCGGCGCTCCCGAGGCCCAGGCGATAGCAGCGGCCCTGGAAGGCATCGACCCGCCTCGACCGCAAACACATGATCTTCTGAGGTTGGTAGTGGAGACGCTCGGGGCCGAAGTCGATCGGGTCGACGTCGTTGAGCTCCGCAACAACATCTATTACGCCGACCTCGTCATGAAGAGAGCCGGGGAGTCGTTCCACCTGTCGAGCCGGCCCTCGGACGCCATCGCCCTCGCCGTTCGGGCCCGGGCCCCGGTCTTCGTCGCCACCCAGGTGCTCACCGATGCCGGAATCGAGATCCCGGAAAACTCCGAGGAAGAAGAAATCGAACGGTTCCGGGAAATGTTGGAAGACGTGACGGTCGAAGACTTCCTAAAGGAAGAGGGCGACCCGGACGCCTAGGGCGCTTTGCGCCGGTGGTGCGTGGTGCGTCGGAACCTGGCCACCCACGGTGGTCGACGGGTTGAACGCACACGCAAACGCACTACCTTCCAGGCTTTTTCCACAGGTTGTTGACAACTCGGCGTCGTCGTCGCTAGCTTGCCGACACCAGCGGAATTACGGACCTGTAAGCCCCTTCTCAAGTGACGGTCTTTTGAGGACTTTGAGGGGCGTAACCTGAAGGGACCATCGTGACCACAGAAGCCATGTCGATCCACCTCGGATACCGGGCGCCTCTGGTTTGCCGTCTGGTGGGAATCAGCTATCGCCAGCTCGATTACTGGGCTCGCACCGACTTGATCAAGCCATCGGTTCAGGATGCCCGCGGCTCTGGTTCGCAACGTCTTTATTCGTTCCCGGACGTTGTGCAACTCAAAGTCATCAAGCGACTCCTGGATGCCGGCATGAGCCTGAAGAGGATCCGTCAAGCTGTCGAGATACTTCGCCAGCAATTGCGTTCCGAGCGACCCCTGGCCGATGTCACACTTCTTTCGGACGGGTCAACCATCTATGCCGCCACCAGTCCCGACGAAGTGGTGGACGTATTCCGCCGGGGCCAGGGTGTCTTCGGCATCGCAGTGGGCCCGGTGCAGGACGAGTTGGAAGGGGAGTTGCACGACCTGTTCCCGGAGTTCGAGGGGGAAGCAATCGCTAAGGCGGAGGCTACCTGAACCCGGCCTTAGATCCTTTCGAGCCGCCCAGTCCCCGAGGCCTCCCGTTTGCCCACAACAGTGAGCGCCAGTTCGCGTTACTTCTGGACTTCTACGGCATCCCCTGGTTTTACGAGCCCCGAGCATTTCCGATCGCCTGGGATGGGGAGGGGCGACCGAAGCAACACTTCACGCCTGACTTCTTTCTTCCTGATGACGACCTCTTCATCGAGATCACCACGATGAGCCAGAAGCTCGTCACTAAGAAGAATGCCAAGGTCAGGATGCTTCGCCAGCTGTACCCGGAGGTGCGGTGCAAGATCTTTTATCAGCGGGACTACCTCAACCTGGTCGAGAAGTACGGACTTGAAGATCCGGACAACCTGTCCTCGCCTTCGGTCCCCAATCGCCTCCCGGGCCCGCTTCAGGTCGTCCGCCTCGATCATCGTGGAGATGAGACGCCCGCTGGATGAGCGAAGCCAGTAGTCGTTCGCCCCTTCATCCTGTCAACGAAAAGCTTGGAGCCCGGTTCGTCGACTTCGGTGGGTGGGAGATGCCGGTGCAGTACGAGTCTGTGCTCGCCGAGCACCGGGCGGTGAGGACCACGGCAGGCTGGTTCGAC
>JANMST010000076.1:0-6289 GCA_031389635.1 Acidimicrobiia bacterium
CGAGCGAGAAAGACCTATAGCAGGCGGTGCTTCTGTCCCCCTGCTTGCGGGGGGACCGCCCGACGAAGGAGGGCGAGGGGGGTGACCAGCGACCCCAGCGGCCGGTGAATCGTGTTGGACCGATCGAGTTCGTCTGGAGAAGAATCGAGACGAACGGGCGGCAATCTTCGGTTCGACTGCGACCGGAGTTCGCGCACCCCCCCTCGATCGCCCAAAGCGGTGATCGGTCCCCCCGCAAGCGGGGGGACAGCGGGGCTTCATCCTCCGAAGCCGAGGCGGTCTAGGGTTTCGGGGCGGCGTTGCCAGTCGGGTTCAACCTTCACCCGAAGTTCGAGGTGGAGGCGAGTGGCGAGCATTGCTTCCAACTCGGCCCGGGCTTCGCTTCCGGCTTCACCGAGCATCTCGCCGTGTTTGCCGATAACGATGCCCTTTTGCGAGTCCCGCTCGACCAGCAGATCGGCAGTTATCCGAACGACATTCCCCTCATCCTCCATCGAGGTCAAACGAACGTGGAGCGAATGAGGGAGTTCATCACGGAGTCGGCCCAGGAACTTCTCCCTGATGATCTCGGCGATGAGCGTCTGCTCCGACTGATCAGAAGCCATGTCCGGCGGAAAGAGGGCCGGGCCCTCGGGAAGGCGAGAACTCAGTTCCACAACCAATGCATCCGTGCCTTCACCAGCCAGAGCACTGATCGGCACGTATGCGTCGAAGTCCCAATCGCTTGCCTTCACCAATTGAGGTATCACCTGGCCGGGCCGAGCCTTGTCGATCTTGTTGACGGCAAGGACCACGGGAGTCCCGGCATCGGCGACCCTCTTGGCAATCAGCCGATCACCGGGCCCTACCTCCTGCGTGGCATCGATCACGAAACAGATCACGTCGGCCTCGGCCAGGCTCCCGTACACGAGGCGGTTGAGGCGGCTTCCCAACTCCGCCTTCGGCTTGTGCAAACCAGGAGTGTCGAGCAGGACGATCTGCCACGAACCGTCGACGGCATTGACCACCCCGCGAATTATTGATCGGGTGGTTTGCGGCCGGATCGATGTAATGGAGACCTTTTCACCGACGAGGCGATTGACAAGCGTCGACTTTCCGACGTTGGGCCGCCCGACCAAGGCGACGAGACCAGTCTTCAAACTTGGCCTTCAATCGCCTGTCGCGACCGGCTGGGCCGGACGCACGATTACTTCGGCGACACGGCGACCCTGCACTCGAACCACTTCGAAAACGAGTCCGTTGATTGCGAACTCTTCACCCGGTTCGGGGACCCGCCCGGCCAGGCCCAGCACCAGCCCACCGACTGTGTCCCACTCATCATCGGGCAGGTCCGTGGCGAGGAGTTGCTCCAACTCAGCAACATCGGTTCGGGCATCGACGATCAGCGAGCCATCGTCGTTGGCCCAGATGAGCTGTTCCTCGTTGTCATGCTCGTCGGTTATCTCTCCGACGAGTTCTTCCAACAGGTCCTCGATCGAGACCAAGCCCGAGATGTCGCCGAACTCGTCGATCACGACCGCCAGGTGGGTCTTGGAGGTTTGCATCTCTCGCAGGAGATCCGAGGCCCGTTTGGTCTCCGGCACGAACAGGGCCGGCCGGGCAAAGTCTCCAACTTCTGTCACCGTGTGGCCGGCGGCGTGGGCTCCCAGAACGTCCTTGGTCAGGACCACCCCGATGACGTCGCCGTCGGGACCGTCACTCAACGGATAGCGGGAAAACCCATGCTCGGCCGTCAACGCTGCCAACGAGGCGACGTCGGCATGCCGATCGACGGAGATCATGTCGGCCCTGGGAACCATCACCTCGCGGACGATGGTGTCGGTGAACTCGAGGACCGAGTCGATCAACTCGCGCTCCTCCTCCTCTTCACCGTTGTCCCCCGGCGACGTCGAGTCGGGCTCGGGGCCGGGATCGTCCTCTGAAACGAATTCGTTGGCTGCCCTCCCCCAGCGAGCTGTCGTCACGAGGAGCGGAGCCAGGCGATACGCGAGCGTTCGCGATCTGGCTCGACCGAAGCCCCGGGCCAGATAGTCGCCGACCAGCCAAATGATCACCACCAGCGCCAGCAGGGACACCACCAGGGCTCCGCCGGTCACGCGACGGGTCACCAGCCAGGCGGCGGGCACCGCCGCGGTCAGCAACAGCACCGAGTGGGCGGCGTTGATCGAGGGATGAATCGAGTCACGATCCTCCAGCAGCTTGGCGATCCGAGCCGCGCCTTTGTTCTCCTCGGCCGCGTCTCGGATTGCGTCCGCTCGTGGAGTGCGGAGCGTCGAAGTGAGGCCGGCCCGGAGTGCCGCCGCGAGGGCCAGTGCCGCCACCGATATCGCCAACCCGAGGATCATCGCCGGCTTCTTCCCTGGCTGGCGAGGATGACTCGCTCCCGATTTTCCATCAATTCGGCATCAGCATCGTCCAGATGGTCGTAGCCAAGCAAATGGAGGATCCCGTGGGCGACCATCAAGGCAATCTCATCGTCCGCCCCGATCCCGTAATGGTCGGCCTGGCGACGGACGTAGTCGGGGGCGATGACGACGTCGCCGACCAGCAACGGTGGGCCGTCGGGCACCGACGCAGGGACTTCGCCGGGTCGAAAGGTCTCAACAGGAAACGACAGGACATCGGTAGGTCCGGTCTTCCCGAGGGCTCGTGAGTTCCACGAAGTCATGTCGTCATCGTCGACGAGGGTGATCGAAACCTCAGCCTCTGGTGGAAAGCCCTCCGCAGAAAGAACGGCTTCGGCGAGGCTGCGTAAATGCTCGGGGTCGACCCCGGACGAGGGATGTTCGTCGGACACCAGCACGGTCATCGGTCGACCATCACCGCCTCATGATCCCGGGAAGTTCGGATAGGCGATGCGCTGGTGATAGTGCCCGACCAGCGCTTCGAGAAATGCCCGGCGGGCCTTGGTCAACTGGGCAAGCGTGAGGGCACTCTCGGACAGCTGGCCGTCGTTGACCTTCTCGTCGACGACCCGGTTTACAACCTTGTCGATCGCTTCGGCCGTCGGTTCCTCGTCGCGGAACACCGCCCGGCACGCCGCTTCCAGGGAGTCGGCCAACATGACGATTGCCATCTCCGCCGTTCTGGGTTTGTGGCCGATGTGCCGGAAATCGTTGGGATCGACCTCCTCGTCGCTGGCCTGACGGGCTTTCTCATAAAAGTACCGCATGATCCCGTCCCCATGATGGGTGACGATTCCCTCCGCCACCTGGGTTGGGATCTTGTACTTGCGGGCCAGGTCGACCCCGTCGGTGACATGACGACGGATCATCTCGACAGATTGCTTGGGATCAAGATCGTCATGGGGGTTCTGGGTCCCGAACTGGTTCTCGATGAAGTAAGTCGGGTTCTGCGTCTTGCCGAGGTCGTGGTAGTAGGCCGCTGCTCGCGCCAGGAGGGGGTCGGCCCCAACCGCCCGGGCGGCGGCATCCGCCAGGGTTCCAACCATTAGCGAATGGTTGAAAGAACCGAAGGCCTTCTCCTGAAGGAGGACCAGGGCATCATGATTTCGATCCGTCAACTCCAGCAAACGGAGACTGGTGGTGATGTCGAAAGCGGTCTCGAGGAATTGCAGAGCCGCCAGGCCGAGAAGGGCCGTCAACAGCGACACACCCAGCGCCAAAGCGGCCGATTGTCCGACCGAGAGAGCGGCAGTCACCCAGCTCTCCTGGTCGGCGTTGGTATGGAAGAACCAGGCAACGGCGGCGGCGATGCCAGCGGCACCTATCGCCGACGCCATGACCGCTTTCCGATAGGAACCCCGCGACGAGAGTGATGAAACGAATCCAACCGGGATCATCGTCGACAGGAGGCCATAGGTGGCCACCCCCGGATCCCTGGTGCCGGTGGCAGCGAGAACCGCGATGACCAGGGCCATGAGGGCGGCAACGCGGGAATCGAACAAGACGGCGGCCATCAATCCGAAGACGACCCCCGGGAGGACGTACCAGGCCGGGGACTCGCCGACCCCGTCCTGAATCATGATTGTGAGCCGAACCGCCCCCGCCGCCAGAACGATGAGCAGGCCCAGGAGCGCAGCCATCCGGGGCCGGGTCCAGAACTCGGGACGGAAGCGCGCTAGGTAGAAACCAAGGCAGCCGACCATCGCCGCCAACACTGCCAGGAGCCCGCCGGACTCGCCGACCTCGGCGCCCGATAACGCTCCGGTTTGACGAATGGCGTCGATGTCGAGTTGCTCAAGGATCGAGCCCTGTTGGGCGATGAGTTGCTGCGCCTGATAGGACACCAGGACCGGTTCGATCTCGGCCTCGGCTTCTTCCCTGGCCCGTTCAGTGGCGGCCTGGTCGAACACATAGTTCGGCAAGAGCACCGTGGCCACCAGGTCGGCAGCGGCATTGCGAGCTTCGTCTGGCAATGAAGCGCCGATGAGGACGATCGGAGGTTGTGTGAAGACCTGGTCACGGACCTCGCTGAGATTGGCCACGGTGACCTGGTCGCCAAAGACGTCTGTGAGCTTGAGGCCGGCCGCTTCCCCGACGGTCAACAGGACCGGCCGTTCGCCGAGGGCAACCCGAACCACGTCCTCGGTGGCGTAGGCCGCCAGCAGTTGGACGGTCGCTGGTCGAAGAACCGGGTAGGCGACCTGGAGGTCGGCCACCTGCTCTTCCAGGGACCGCACCGCTGTCCGGTATCCGACCGACGGCACTTCGCACGTTGCTTCCGTGCACTCAGCGCCCTGAAGAGCGTTGGCCGTGGACAGCGTGAGATTCTCTGGGAAATCGACGTCGGAGGGGTCGATGACGACGGTGACGTTGCCGGCCAGCACCTGGATCGTCCAACGACCGTCGTTGCCGGTCTCGGTGGTTCCGATGTTTACCCCGTTGGGGTCGTAGACATGGACATTGACCGATCGCAGCCCTGTGTCGGATCGCTGCCCTTCGACGTTCTCGGTGAGGATCCCGTCCCCGTCGACGTCGAGATAGAGCCTGCCGGTCAGAGTCACCATCTCAACAGGCTCGGTGGTCACGGTCTCGTCTCCGACCACGGTGGTGGCTGCCACCTGGTCCGGTGGAACGAACTCGGGTGCGATGGCCGTCGGATCGATCACGCCCGCTGCCACCGCCGCCAGTACCTCGTTGAGTTCCATGAACGCGGCCTGCTCGGCATCGGGGTCTTGGCGAACCTCGTCGGGAACGGCCTCGGCAGCCTCCTGCCTTAGTTGCTCGGTGGCGAAGGTGTCTTCGACATCGCGTGAGATCCGGGCTTCGTAGTCACGCCCGGCCACCTGGCCCACCTCCAGTTGTAGGGCGCTCTCAGCTCCGCCCAGGGAGAGAAGCCCCCACGCCCCGACCACGGTGGCCAGAAAGATGAAGAACCGGACGACATTGAGGCGCTTCATCGGGTTTCCGCGTCGAAGTGGGCATAGGCATCGACAATGGCCGCCACTATCCGATGCCGAACCACGTCTTTGCTGGTCAAGTCAATAAAAGAGACGCCCGGGATGGTCTTTAGGATCCGTCGAACTGTCTCGAGGCCGGACGGGCGCTGGGCGGGCAGATCCGTCTGAGTCACATCCCCCGTGATGATCATCTTGGAATTGAAGCCCAATCTGGTCAGGAACATCTTCATTTGCTCCGGCGAGGTGTTCTGGGCCTCGTCCAGAATGACGCACGCATCGTTGAGGGTGCGACCCCGCATATAAGCGAGGGGGGCAATTTCGATGGTCCCTCGTTCGGTCAGGCGAGCGGTCTCCTCGGGACCGATCATGTCCCACAAGGCGTCATAGAGCGGCCGCAGGTAGGGATCGATCTTGGCGAAGAGATCACCGGGCAGATAACCCAGCCTCTCTCCGGCCTCGACCGCCGGCCGGGTGAGGATGATCCGTCGAACTGCCCCGGCGGTCAGCGACTCGACCGCGGCTGCCATTGCCAGATAGGTCTTGCCGGTACCAGCCGGGCCGATCCCGAAAGTGACGGTGTTGTCGCGGATGGCTTGTATGTACCGGTGCTGGCCGTGGGTCTTGGGGCGCACCAGCTTGCCCCGCCCGACGGTCAGGCCGTCCGAAAGGATCCCGGCCGGGCTCGGTATCGCCTCTCGCACCATCTGGACGATCTGCTCGACGCGATGGGTGTCGAGAGTCTGGCCCTCTTGGACGAGTTGCAGGAGTTCGCCGAGAACCCGGCGAGCCTCCTCCACCTCGACGGCGGGGCCAGACAGTGACACCTCGTTGCCGCGCGCCACCATCACCACCTGGTGGAAAGACTCTTCCACAGCCTTGAGGTGGATATCGCCCTGCCCGAGCAAGTCGAGCATCAGGTGGTTCGAG
>JANMST010000084.1:0-9440 GCA_031389635.1 Acidimicrobiia bacterium
ACCACGTACCACGTACCACGTACCACGTACCACGCTCGTCAGTCGAAATCCGTCGGGAGCGTTGGGTCAGCGAAGTGGTCGAACATCCTTTGGATCTGCTTTTCGGTTGCCCTGCCCCTTGACAGTTCGGGGAGGCGGTCAGAGGGGAACCAACCGGCCTCGCTGGTCTCGATGCTCGGAGTCAACGAGCCACCTTCCAACCGACACAGAAAGAAAAGGAGGTAGGCGTGGTGAGGTGCCGGCGGGTGATCATGCCTCCGCTTGTCGAACACCGCCGCCAACTTCTCGGCCGTGACTCTCATCCCGGTTTCCTCCAGAACCTCTCGTTCGGCGGCGTAGGCGGGAGACTCACCGAGGTCAATCCATCCCCCGGGCAAAGTCCAGCGGCCATCGGCCGTCTCTCTGACCATGAGGATGTGCGGACCTCCGTCGATCAGTGAGAACACCGCCGATCGCACGATCATCTTGGGGGTTACGTAACCGTCGTCACTGCGAAAAATGGCGGCGACTCTGAGCGCGTCGGGTTCACCGTGGCTCGCCAGCTCGGCCGCGATCTCGCCCACCTCTTCGTACCGTTGAATGTCAAACGGGCTCTGGGCGAAAGCCAGACCGGTTTGGGACAGGGCCGCAAGACGCTGAACGAGTTCGAGGAGTCGTAGTTCGCTCACGACGACATGTTCTCCAACGACTCGGCGAGATCGGCCAGAGCCTGGCGCGCTGTTTCATTCAGGCCGACATCGGTCGACGCCATGTCAACGCTGTCCCTCTGATTCTCGAGGACCTGGCGAAGGCGATCCGCACCGTCGCCGGAATTGGCTGCAACCACCTCTACCGCATCTGCCAACCGCGCAGCCAGGGTCGACCCAAAAGACGCCACTACATCGATCCTCCATTCCGGTTCGCTCCGAAGAACCAAACGCAGAGTTTCGGTGCCACCCAGACTCACCACCGCGAACGTGTGATCCCCGATCATCGTCTCGACGATGGACGAGATTGCCACCGGAGGCACCTCACCAAATTGGGTGAAACCGGTCCAATAGTTGATGGCGACCGACCCGGCCCCTTCGTCGAGAAGATCGGCTGCCTCCTGAAGAGAAGCGCCCTCAGCCATTGCCAGCCACACCATTTGTTCTTCGATGGTGTTGGCGGCAGCAGTCTGAGCATCACCTGCGGTAAGGGCATCGAGCACCGCGGTCGCCACCGCCTCGGACGACTGTGCTGCCCCGGCCGGAGCCGTGGTGGTCACCTGACCCCCTGACGAGCACGCGCTCAGAAAGACAAGGAGAGCGGCCACGAATCGCAACCCGTTCACGGACAGGTTCATGGAGCCAGGGCCCGGAGGGTGTCTTCGACCGCTGACCGCGATGGTGTGTGCACCATCAAGGCCGCCACGGTCAAGCCCGAGGCGGCGAATTCCTCGAGGCGGCTTCGCACATGGCCCGCGTTGCCCACCAGGACCAGGTCGTCGATCAGACGGTCATGGATTGCCGCCGCCACCGATTCTCGATCCTTGGCAGCCCATCCTGCGGCTATGGCCCCGGCCTCCTCTTCGTAGCCCATCCAGGCCAGGAAGTGGTTGTAGACCGGCTGCGCCAGGTATGGCCCGAGGAATTGATTTCGCAACATCTCCCTGACAGCAGCTGCCTCGTCGGTGACGACAGTCTGGAGGCGGGCCATCACTCCGAAGTCGGCGGGCAACTTCCGACCGGCTGCGTCAGCCCCGCGCCGGACCTCGGCGAGTTGTCGAACCACCACCCGCGGGGGCATCAAGTTGAGACATACCCCATCGCCGACTTCGCCGGCCAGCGCCAGCATGCGTGGCCGGAGGGCGCCAACGAATATCGGCACGGGACCGGCCGGGAGTGTGGCTGGGCGAAATCGACTCATCGTGAGCGTTGCGCCGACATAGTCGCCCTGACCCGTGAGGGCTTGCCTGACCGCGAGTGCCGTGTCACGGACCCGGGCGAGCGGCTTGACCAGGGGAACGCCGTGCCACTGTTCGACGATCACTCCCGAGGAGGACCCAATGCCGAGGCGAAACGGTCGCCCTCCCATGAGCTGGCTGACCGAAGCCGCCGCCGTGGCCAGCGCCGCCGGAGTCCGGGTGTAGACGGGAACGACCGCGACCCCGCACTCCAGCCGCTCGGTCCGTTGGGCGACGGCCGCGGCCAGGACAAAAGCGTCCGGCCCGGCGACCTCGGCCAGCCAGGCCTGGCCGTATCCCAGGTCCTCGGCAAAGCGGCACAGGTCGGCGAGTTCGGAGACGCTCAGACCGGGCGTGGACGGGCTGACTGCCAGCTCCATGGGCAGGGAACCGTAGTACCCCTTCTTGCGACGGTTCGCCTTCCGCCGGGGTGGCGAACCGTCACAGGAAGGGGGATCACCCGGGCGCTCCCTTCACCGAAACCCGCGGGAGGGCGCGCCATAGAAACACCAAATAGACGAAGCCAACGGCTTCCTTGAGGAAACGCCAGGGATCGGACAGCGCTCGCGACCACGCCGTGCCCTCAGGCCAGGGAGCGAAACCGTTGCCGAACAAGGGCCAGAGGAAAGTCTGCTCTCTCACCCACACGCCGTCGAGCACGAGATGGAAAAGCCAGGCCACCACGATTGTCATCAGCTGACGGCGTCGTCGTCCCCTCCGGTTCGTTAGCAGTATCACGATGGCTGCAATCGTGGGGACGATCAGGGTGTGGCCCCAACGCTGCCGGTTGGGCTCCCCGAGGAATGCTCCGGCGACGAAATCGACCGCGTCGGGGATGACGGCACCGAGGATCAGGAGCCTCAGATCCACCTTGGGGTCCCGGAAGATCCAACGAAAGAGGAAGATTGCCCCGGCCACGTGCCAGAGGATCACCCCTCTGTCTCAGATTCCATCGAGAGCAGCGTTGGCGAATGCGTCGGCAACGGCATTCTCTTCCCGCGGGACGTGCTCGAGCCGGTGTGGCATCGTTGACAACAGCGTCTTTGCTTCCAGGTACAGCGGCTGCAACGTTGCGTTCTTGACCCGGTAGCGCCCTTCCAACTGGCGGATCAAGAGCTGGCTGTCTGCCCGAACTGTGAGCAGGTCCGGGCGATGATCGAGTGCGAGCTTCAATCCCTCGACCAGGGCCTTGTACTCGGCAACGTTGTTGGTTGCGTGTCCGATCGCTTCCGAGACCCTTCCCACCAACTCGAGGCGACCACCTTGCAGTCGATAGAGCGCGGCACCGATGGCCGACCGACCAGGGTTGCCACGAGAAGCACCGTCCGAGTAGAGGACCCACTCGCCACCACTCTGGCTCGAGTCAGAAGTCACAGAACCAGGATGCGCATGCAGTGAAGGCACCGCGGCGGGTCCCAGTCGGCGGCTTCGGCCTGCTCGGGCAGCGAAAGCGCCAGATGACAGCCTCCGCACTGTCCACCGGTCAGCCTCCCGACGGCCACTCCCTCTTTCGACTTTCGGAGCTGTTCGTAGAGGCCGATCAGCTCGGGAGAAATGGTGGCGGTGATCTCCCGCTTCGACTCCTCCTGTCGACCGATCTGAGCGTCGATCTGACGCCAGGCGGCGGCGATGACCCCCTCGAGCCCTGCCACCTCCTGACCCGTAGTACTCAGCTGGGAATCGAGCCGGCCGACCTCGGCTCGAACCGGATCGACCTGATCGATCAATGCGAGCACTCGATCTTCCAGGGCGCTCTGCTGACCTCGCAGCGACTGCACCTCGAGTCGCTTCTGCTCGGTCTCGCGGCCGCTCATTCCACCCGCGAACAACCGGGTCTCCGATTCTTTGAGCTTGATCTCGATTAGCTCGAGTTCGCCTTCGGCTTTGTCGAGGTCGAGTTCGAGACTCCTGAGCTCAGCGGCCTTGCCGACCCGGATCTCCTCGAGCCGCTCACGGCGACCGGCCGCCTCCTGATAGGTCGTCAGCTCGGGCAAGGTCTGGCGTTGATGGATCAGCCGATCGATTGTCAGATCGACATCCTGCAAGTCGAGGAGATCGGACAGGCCCAGTCCACCCGGGGACGAGGACGTTGGGGCCGGACCCATCAATTCTCCTTCCACGGTGTGGCGTCTTCGGTGAGGTCGATCACATCAGGCATGATGGTGCGGGCCACTGACATCAGCTGGATCACCCCCGGACGCTCGGTGGCGGCGTGGCCAGGGTCGATCGTACTCATGCCGAGGTCGAGGGCAGCCCGGGTCTGATGGTGGCTGAGATCCCCCGTTACATAGACGTCGGCTTCCGTGGCAGCGGCGGCTTCCACGAACGAGCCGCCCGAGCCTGGCAGCAACGCGACCCTTGTCACCGCCCGGTCTCGTTTGCCCGAGCAACGCGCAGAAGCATCGAGGATCTCAGTCACCCGGTCTGAGAAGTTCCCGAGCGGCATCGGCCGGTCGAGGCCGCCGACCCTCCCGATCAGGCCCAGGTTGGCCCGGACCTCATGAAGATCGAAGGGTGGCTCTTCGTACGGGTGAGATCCGTGAAGTGCGGAAACGACCCTGCCCTCCAGCGGCTGCGGTACCAGGACCTCGAGGCGAACCTCGCCCTCTTCGCTGATGGCACCGACTCGCCCGATGACCGGTTGTGCCCCCGGCCCCGGGATGAAGGTTCCTATCCCCTCCGACCGAAACGAGCAACCGCTGTAGTTTCCGATTCGTCCGGCTCCGGCCTCGGTCAGTGCACGGGCCACGGGCTCGACGGCCGAGGGCGGGACGAAGGTGACGAGCTTTGTTAGCGGGGCCGGGTCGATGGGACCGAACCGCGTGACCGTCGTGAGACCTAGAGCAGCGGCAAGGGCATCGGCGGTTCCGCCTCCTGTCGCGTCCCAGGCGGTGTGAACAATTCCCACTGCAACTCCGGCTCGTGCCAGTCGATAGGCGCGCCCGGTCGGGCCAGGCCCCGTCACCAGGCGGGTCGTGGGTTTGAACAGGAGGGGGTGATAGGAGATCAGCAGGTCGACAGCACTCTCGATTGCCATCGAGGCAACCTTGTCGGTCACTTCATGACAAACCGCCAGCCGCAGAACTTCCGAAGTGGGGTCGCCGATCTGCAGTCCGTGAGCGTCCCACCCGGCCGCCTTGTCACCGGGAGCCCGCGCATTCAACTCGGCAAGCACGGAAGCCACGGTCGTCATTCCCTATGGATGGTACCGAGTGCCTGCGGGTGCCCTACCGGCCTGGATGGCCAGTCGTCAGCAACCTCGCCAGGCTCGGCTGAAGAGAAGGGAAGAACAGCGAAGGAAGGGAATCTGTCGGCGGGTGCCTCCGGGTGGCCCCCCACCGGGGTTCTTTGGCGGGTGAGCGTCGGCCCAAACCTTGTTTGGCGCGTGAGCGTCGCCGGCGAAGCTGTGGCGCCAAAGAAGGTACTGAGCGACGCACACCCGCCAAAGAAGGAGGTACCACCGGGGCGGCAGCCTTCCTTCGGTGAAATTGCTCGGCGACCTCGAACCCGGAGATCACCCTGCGCCGACATCGAACCAAGCCGGGCCCTAGACCGGCACGCCCTACCCGCCCAAATGGCGTGTCGTCGGGAGGGTGATGGCAAACACAGTGGACCCCTCCACCCTGGTGTGCTCGATCGTCCCCGACATCGCTTCGATCAGTGTCTTGGCCACAGAAAGCCCGAGGCCAAGGCTGCCCCGAACGGTGACCGAGGCAGGGTCGTTGGCAAAGGCCCGAAACGGATTCGCCTCGGATTCGGCGTCGAGGCCCGGCCCGGCGTCGCAGACAGCCAATCGGTAGACGTCCCCGGAGGTGCGGCCGACGATCTGTATCGGTTCGGCCCCGTGGCCGATGGCATTGGCAACGAGGTTGCGGAGGGCGTGTTCGAGACGGGAGCCGTCGACGTGGATCAGGCAAGGCTCGCAGTCGACCTTGATCGAGGTGCCGAGCCTGAGGAAGTGGGAGAGGGTGCGGTCAACGACCTCGGTGACGCTGGTCTCGGCCGCGTTGTATCCCACACTCTCGGCGTCGATCCGGGCTGCGACCAGGATGTCGTCAACCATTCGCCTGAGGTTGCCGGACTCTTTGAGGATCGTCGTCAAACCTTCTTCGATGAGATCCGGATCGGGGTATGTGAGCAGAAGGTCGGCGAATCCATATATCCCGGTGATCGGAGTCCGCAACTGGTGTGACAGGCCGGCGATGAGGTGGTCCTTGGCCTGGCTTAGTTCCCGCTGGCGGATCAATTCCGCTTCGAGTCGCTCTCTCTCGATCCTGCGCTTGGCCACCCGGCGAAAACCGACAACGGCCATGGCCGGAACCAGAAGGGCGACTATGAACGAGGCAGTCCGAGCCAGGCTGCCGGCTTCGGATCGCTCACCGGCGATTTGGCCCGCCAGAATCGAGGCCTCGTCTCCGACAGCACCGGCAAGTTCCTCGACCTGGGGTAGGGTCGCGTCCTCCACCAGATCCCGGGCAGCTTCGATGCGTCCGGCCTGCAGGTGGTCGCCGACCTCGATCGTGCTCGACAGCAGGCTTTCGGCCGAGGCGGTCAGTGACTCCCGGGGAACCTCCAGTAGTCCCAGCAATCCAACAATTCGCTCGGCTGCCAGAACCGCCTCGGCGGCAGCCTCACTAGCCAGGATCGTCTGATCCATGCCGGTGGCTGCGAATGCGACGACCAGGGAGGCACGATGGGTGGCGGTTTCAGCCGAGGCCCGCTCTAGAGTCGAAAGATCCTGGGCATCGGCACCGATCCGCTCGACCTGATCGGCCCGGGCGAAAACGACACTGGCCCCGATGGCCACTGCCACGGCCGCGATCAAGGCTCCGTTGCCCCAGGAACTAGTCCTTCGGTGAGTCATCGAAATGGTATCGGGTCGGGCTTGTCAAAACTGTGGCCCCGAGCCGATACCAATTGGATGAAACAGGCACGGCGTGGGCTGGGAGGTTGGCGGCTGGCCATCCTGATGGTCGGGCTCGTGTCGATGGTGATGGTAGCGCTCCCCGCCCAGGCGGGTCTGGGAGATCTGCTCGATGACCTCCTTGATCCCGTAGAAGACGTACCGGTGGCCGGGGACATCGTGGATCCGATCATCGAAGGTCTGGTCGATCCAGTCGTCGACGGCGAAGTCGGGCCTGTGGCAGGCGATCTGGTCGATCCAATCGTCGATGAGGTGCTGGCCCCGGTGGTCACACCCATTGTTGAGGCAGTCGTCACGCCCATCGTCGAGGGGGCCGTGACGCCGGTGCTGGACAACGTGGTAGCTCCCGCGATCGAGACGATCCCACCGGTGGGAGGCACCACGACAACAACTCTTCCTGTCGGTACATCTGATCAGCACGCTCCCGCCGGGGAATCGGCGGGGTTTGGCCTCTCCTCATTGGGATATCCGGGCGGCGTTCTAATCGCCGACACCAACATCGATTCCGACGTAGGCGGATTCCAGATGACGACCGGACTCCAGAGCCTCGAAGCGGCCCTGGCGTTGCAGACGGCGATGGTTGACAGCGGTTCCACGGGGCTCGCGAATCCCGGTGCCGTCCAGACCCAGGTCGAGACCATCGACGCCGGCTGGCTTGACGGGTTGACCAACTGGCTCCGCAACGGCGCCAACAGTTTGCTCGATCTGCTGGCGCTGCCGATCCGTCTGCTCGAACTGTTGGCCCGGGCTCTCCTGACAGCAGGCTCCGGCCTCATCGCACCGCTGTCGATGCTTCTCGCCTTCACTGCAATCCTGATCAAGGACCGCGGCTGGGGCCGCGCCAAGGGCTGACCCCCCTTGCTGTACCGAAGGAACCTCTAGCCGCTGACGAGTGTTGACACGTCGAAGGCGATTGCGACCGTGAGCATCACGATCACCACCCCGATGAAGGCGGTGTAGGACCAGCGAGCCCGGTGATCGGCGATCCAGAAGCGCCGGACGCCGGCGATGCCCATGACGACTGCGAATGACGAGAGAATGATGCTTATAGGGGCGTCGAGAGTCTCGAGCAACCCGACAAACGGCGCCAGGATCGGGATGAGGAGATAGGTGATCGTGCACCGGATTCCTGACACAACTATGGCGGTTGTGGTGGACCGGCGCGCACCGAAGACGGCGTTCTTGTCGACCAGGTCGCCCACCCCCAGGAGCTTCCGGACAAACCGATCTGCCGGCGGACGCATGTACTCGGGCTGTTGAACGGTACCTATGACTTCCTCGGACACAACGCCAGCAACCTAATCGTGGCCACGCGATTCGTGGTCCTCTTCCATCCTCGGCCGGGTCGATCGGCAACCTATGAACGAGCGCGGCCAGACAGCCAGTCGGACACGATCCGACATTCAGTCGGGTTGTGGCTCGATGGCCCTCATCTCGATGGCCCTCATCTCGATGGCCGAATCTGGATAGCCTCGCGATAGAACTCGGTCAGTTCGAGCCAGGCGTGGTTCGTACGGCTCCGCCGCTCGGTGCCGACATCGCCCAGCTTCTCGAAGCCAGACTGGATCAACTTCACCCGCGCTCCCGAATCGATCTCATCGAACGTCACCGTTATCTCCGTGGCCTCACTGCGATCGAAGAACAGGTGCCACAGGTAGCCGATCCGAACAGGTGGCTCCCAGATCAGAACCTCACCCCACTCGTGCTCGGCGCCGTCAGATCCTCGTTCGTAGATTCGGCCGCCCTGAAACGGCTCGAACACCACGGTCAAACCGGGGTCTCTTGTGACGCTGTGCGACCGTGGCCACCATATCGACGGCTTCTCGGTCCATACCTCAAAGGCGTGTCGGGGCGAAGCCCGGACGTCGAACTCGACGATGATCGGTTCCATCAGCCCCTCCATCAACCTCTGTCCCTGGTGTTCTCGGCAGCGAGACGGAAATTGACGGCCACGTCACCCCAAATCTGCTCCATGTACCTGGCAACCAATTCGGCGCCCTGGCCGTGGAGGCTGTACAGGCGCCTGGTCCCATCGGCCCGATCGAGCACAAGACCTGCATCTTTGAGCAGGCGCAGATGTCGCGAGACCGCCGGCCGGCTGATCGGCAGCCCGTCGGCTATCTCCTGAACTGACCGATCACCGCCCGCCAGAATCTGCACGATCGCCCGGCGGTGGGGATCGCCGAGGGCAGCGAAGGGGTCGATTTCGAGGGGCTCAGCTGCCATGTCCGACCATGAGTGTTAGTGTAACAAAACGGTTACCGAGCTAGGAGGAGAGATGACGGCGGCCCACTTCACCGGCTCCGGCATTGCCAGTGACCCCTGGGTTCTGAAAACGCCGAGCCTCGGATCCGAGATCCTGATGCATCGCGCCGAGGATCACAATCCTCCACTCCTGGTCTGCACCGTCGGCGCCACAGTGCTCCATTACGACTTGCGGATCATCGAGGATCTCCACCAGATGCTGAAAGAACACGGAGATTGGGTCCCTCTCGGCAACGCCGACGAACAAAAGCCTGCGGCCGAAGGGACGGTCGAAGCCTGGGCCCGTTCGACCGACAACCCGATCGGTGGCTGGTACGGCCTCAAGAA
>JANMST010000244.1:0-2336 GCA_031389635.1 Acidimicrobiia bacterium
TCGATTGGGTCTACGTCGACCCTTACGGCTACTCCGGCTTCTCGCCAGCGTTGAACCAGTAGGCGTAGCTGGTTGCGGACCTTGCTGAGGTCGGTGCCCTGGATCAGCCAGCGGACGCCTGCTGCGCCACGCGGAGCAGGACCCAGAACCGTTGCACCGGCGGCGGCATCCTTCACCCACACCTCGGACCCGTCTGGAAGGTTTCCGCGAGCTTCGAGGATCACCAATTCCCCCGAGGGCGGAAACCCGAACCGGGCCCGGACCTCACGCTCCGCTTCGAGGAACGGCATCGGATCGCCCTTGTTCAGCGCCAAGAAGACCGGATGGTCGGGCAGGCTGGTCTGCAAAAGACAGCGAGCGCCGCGGCCCTCGACCTTTCCCGCCAGTCTCGCCAGCACTCGCAGAGCCTCCTCCGATGCGCGGAAATGGGTTCCGAGGATCAGCCCGTCGGGATCGACCGCCACCGCCAGGTCGAGGCGCGGTTGGGCGGCCAGGTCGGCCTCGCTGCCAACCTGAATCGGGACATCGGCCGGAGCCTGGGCGACTCTGTCGTTGAGGGTGCGCCTGAGTTCCTCGACGACCCGGCCGACTCCAGCCCCCAGGGGAACGAAGCGGTCGTGGCCACAGTTGAGGCAGGGGCCCAATCCCGCACCGCAGCGCGGGCAGACTGGTGAGGTCTCGGGCCGGGAACCACAGTTCGGGCATCGCCTCAGGGTGCGGCAGCGTTCGCATCGGGCGGCCGGGGCGTAACCGCGGCGATGGGCGAACACGAACACCCGACCACCGCGGGCTGCGACCGCCTTGATCGCACTCATCGCAACCTGCCCGATGACCCCCGCTATCGGTGGCTCCGCCTGGCGATCAACGACCTCTACCGGCGCCCAGGCCCTCCGGCCCGAATGCACGATGGAGGCACCGCCCGCCAATGTTTCCAGACTCGGAGTTGGTCCGACGAAACAAAGGTGATGCCCTCCTACCGCGGCCCTCGTCCGCATGAGGTCGCGCACCGCCACGGTGGGGGTCTGCCGATCCTTCATGGCACGGCGCCCTTCCTCGACCACTATCACGACTGATAGGTCATCGATGAGCCACGAGCCGACCCGGGGGGTGCCGACGATCAACCTGGGTCCACTCTGGACGGCAGCCCAAGCCGCGGTGGTCTCGGCGTCGCTGGCGTCGGGGGTGACGACAACGAGGTTGGCTGCCGCCCACGGTCGGACAGCATCGGCGAGAACGTCGACCTCGTCGCCCGTGCCCGCGATGACGAGGACACTGCGCCCTGCTCTTAGAGACGGGCCCGCCAGCACCGGCACCCAATCCATGTCCCACCAGCGTGCGATGTAGGCAACCGGTGGCTGCCGCTTGCCACCCGCGGCCGCTGCCGCCCACGCCGCCAGAGGGTGTTGGCGGGACCCGGAGAATGTAGCTTCCGGGGGCTGGGAAGCCGTGCCGACACTCGCCTTGGCGAGATTTGCCTTCTTCGCGAGATTGGGAGGGGCGCTTCGATCGAGCATCACTGACACCGGGGCGACGTAGTGGTGGGCGGCCCAGGTCAGGCTTCTGAGCAAAGTTCCATCGAACGTCTTCGATTCCATCGAAACCGCGACGATGGGGCGGAGGCGGCCGGGTTCCCTGCGACCGATCTCAACGACATAGCCCCGGACCTTGCGACCACCGAGGGGGACCCGGACCATCGTCCCGACACCGACGATCGGTTCCTGCGAAGGCGGGATCGAATACCAGAAGCCCTGGTCGACCGCGAATGTCGGGACCGAAGGCACGACGCGGGCAGCGGCCACCGTCCCAGGCTGAATTGTGCCTCCCGATGGTGCGGGATCGGCGGGGTTCAGAGAGCTTCCGCGGCTTTGCGGAGCTCGGGCGCCACTGCGGTCGATTCCCACGGAAACTCGGGGCGGCCGAAGTGGCCGTAAGCAGCGGTGGGACGGTAGATCGGGCGACGAAGATCAAGCCGGTCGAGGATGGCCCCAGGGCGAAAGTCGAAGAAATCGGTTACGAGCTTCTCGAGCCGGTCGGGGTCGATGGTTGAGGTCCCGGCGGTGTCGATGTGGATCGAGAACGGTGCCGCCCTCCCGATGGCATAGGCGAGTTGGACTTCACACCGGCTGGCCAAACCTGCGGCCACCACGTTCTTGGCCGCATGGCGGGCTGCGTACGCTGCCGAGCGGTCGACCTTGGTCGGGTCTTTACCCGAGAAGGCCCCTCCGCCGTGACGGGCGTATCCGCCGTAAGTGTCGACGATGATCTTGCGGCCGGTAAGCCCGGTGTCGGCATGGGGGCCGCCTCGGAAAAGTTCAACACCACCGAACTCGATCTCT
>JANMST010000142.1:0-9277 GCA_031389635.1 Acidimicrobiia bacterium
CGCCGTCCGGGCCGGGCTCGGATGGTGGGGCAAGAACACCATGGTCCTAATCCCGGGCATAGGACCCTGGGCCGTCATCGGGTCGGTGATGACCGACGCTGAATTGGAGCCCGATCAACAACTAGACCGTGACTGCGGAGCCTGCTCGGCCTGTCTCCCGGCCTGTCCAACCGGGGCCCTGGTGGCACCGGGGGTGCTCGATGCCGAACGATGCCTGGCCGCCTGGGCCCAGCGTCCGGGACTGGTCCCGGCCGAGTACCGGATTGCGATGGGTGACCGCCTCTACGGTTGCGACGATTGCCTGGTCGCCTGCCCGCCCGGCGGCAAGCTCCTCAGAAGCACCATCGAACCGGGTGGGCGTTTCGACCTTCGGTCGATCCTGGCGGCGTCGGACCAGACTCTCCTCACCTGGTTTGCACACTGGTTCATCCCGAACCGTGACCCCGGGATCGTCCGCCGAAACGCCCTGATCGCGGCCGGCAATTCGTCAAGCAGGGAGATGATTCCTCACGTGGCGCTGTACGCGGGTCATCCCGACTGGGTCCTGCGAGCTCATGCGGCGTGGGCACTCGGCCGGATAGGAGGGGAGGCCGCGACGGCGGTCCTCGATCAGCGTCGAACCGACGAACTCGATGTCAGGGTGAGGGCCGAGTTGGCCTAGCGCCCATCGGGAAATAACCCAGGTGCGCGTAGTCGGCGACCATGCGATGGGTCGAGAAGGCGCCCATCGTGGAGGTGATCGACTCCCTCATCATTTCGGTCCATCGCAGTGCCAGGCCGACTTCGTCCCGTTCGTAATAGAGCGGGACTATCTCGCTCTCGAGCAGCTTGTAGAAGGCAGCCGAATCGTCGTTGTCCTCGGCGTTGAAGTCCTCGCGACCTTCGGGCGACCCGAAAGCCCAACCGTTTCTTCCGTTGTAGCCCTCGACCCACCAACCGTCGAGCACCGAAAGATTGAGGGTTCCGTTGATGGCCGCCTTCATCCCCGAGGTTCCTGACGCCTCCATGGGCGGGCGGGGGTTGTTCACCCAGACGTCCACTCCCTGCACCATGAAGCGGGCGGTTCGGGCGTTGTAGTCCTCCAACATGAAGATGTGACCCTGGAGCTTCGGCATGCGAGATAGCTCAACGATTCTCTTGATGAAGTCCTGGCCATGGCGGTCGGCCGGATGTGCCTTCCCGGCGAAGACGATCTGCACGGGTCGATCGGGGTTGGTCACCAGGGCCTCGAGGCGGCCCAGGTCGGTGAACATGAGGGTCGCCCGCTTGTAAGTAGCAAACCTCCTGGCAAAGCCGAGGGTGAGACGATCGGCCGGGAGGAAGGTGTCGACCTGCCGCAGCTCCTCGGGCGATGCCCCGTGGCGGGCTAACTGCCGCCGCAACCGTCCCCGGGCGAAGTTGACGAAGATCTCCTTCCGAGCCTGGTGCATGGCCCAGACGTCGGGCAGCGGAAGCTGGGTGATCTGTTCGACCGCCTCGGGGTCTTCGAGCAGCACCGTCGGCCAATTGCGGCCGAGGCTGTTGGTCAGGAGCCTGCCTCCGTCGCGGCCGATCCAGGTTGGGGTGTGGACGCCGTTGGTGACCGATGCCGCCGGCCCGCCGATCAGATGCTGCCAGTCGCGGGTCGCCACCTCGGCATGACGTTTGCTGACTCCGTTGACGACTGATGACATGCGGATGGCGAGGGCTCCCAGATCGAACTGGCTGTGGTCTCCGTTGGAGCTTCCGAGTTCCGCCAACTCGGTCTCGCTCATGCCCATCTTTCGTCTCAGAGGATCGAGGTAGCGGGCGGCGATGCCGACTTCGAACACCTCGTTGCCGGCCGGAACCGGGGTGTGCAGGGTGAAAAGACTCTGTTGCTTGATCGACTGCTGGACGGTGGCGAGATCGACTCCGTCGGCTCGGTGGCGTCGAATCCGTTCCAGAAAGGCCATGGCGGCATGACCTTCGTTGACGTGCCAGGCGGAAGGTTCGATGGCGAGGGCCTCGAGGGCCCGAACACCGCCGATGCCGAGGATCATCTCCTGGCAAAAGCGCATCTCCCGGCCACGAACGTAAAGCGTGTGGGTAATAGGTCGATCGGAGAGGTCGTTCTCGGGTATGTCGGTATCGAGCAGAATCAACGGGACGCGTCCGACGTCGAGCTTCCAAACTGCGGCTTTGACGATTCGCCCGGGGAATTCGACTTCCACCTTGAGCTGGCCACCGGTCGGGGAGGCCACCGGCCTGACCGGGAGACGACGCACGTCCAGGGTGGGGTAGATGTGCTGCTGCTCGCCGCCCGCCTCGATCTCCTGGCGGAAATAGCCCCGTCGAAAGAGCAGACCGACTCCGATCAACGGAAGACCCAGGTCGGAAGCCGACTTGAGGTGATCGCCGGCGAGGATCCCAAGGCCCCCGGAATAGAACGGCACCGAGGAGTGGACTCCGAACTCGGTGCAGAAGTAGGCGATCGGAGCAGACAGCGGTTTGGCCTGGCGCGAATACCAGTTGTCGACATCTTCGATGTAGCGGTTGAACTCGGTCAACGCGGTCATATACCGGTCCTGGACTGCTTCGATCTGCCCGAGCACCTGCCACCGGCTCGGCTCGATCGATTCCAGAAGCTCGATCGGGTTGTGATGACGCTCCCACGCCACCGGATCGAGGTTCGACCACAAGCTGGCGCCGGCCGAGTTCCAGGACCACCACAGGTTGTACGCCAGTTCGACCACCCGGGCATACGACTGCGGAATCGCGAACTCGGTCGGTTGCAAAGTAGGAATGTTCAAGGCCGGAAAGATAGACGGCCGGCGGAAGACGGAGACGCCAGACGCCAGACGCCAGACGCGGCGGTTTCCGACTACCACGTACCACGTACCACTTTCTTCAACGCACCACGCACCACGCACCACGCACCGCACGTACCATCGCGACATGCCAAACAAGATCCATTCCCAGGATGTGACCGAAGGGCCCGCCAAGGCCGGGGCCAGGGCGATGCTCCGTGCGGTCGGGTTGACGGACGAGGATTTTTCCCGGGCCCAGATCGGGTTGGTCTCCGCCGGCAACGAAGTGACACCCTGCAACCTGTCGGGCGCGAGGTTGTGTGAGGCCGCCAAGCGCGGGGTGATCGACAACGGGGGGGTGGGATTGATCTTCACGACCATCGCCGTCTCGGACGGTATCTCGATGGGGCATGAAGGAATGAGGGCTTCCCTGGTGAGCCGGGAAATCATCGCCGATTCCGTCGAGCTGGTGATGCATGCCGAGCGTTTCGACGCCCTGGTTGCAGTCGCCGGTTGCGACAAATCACTGCCCGGAATGCTGATGGCGGCGGCCCGCACCAACCTGCCGTCGGTTTTTCTCTACGGCGGTTCCTCGTTGCCCGGTCATTACCGCGGCAAGGACATATCGATCGTCGATGTGTTCGAAGGAATCGGTGCCTACTCCAAGGGGAGCATCGACCTGGCCGAGTTGACCGAGCTCGAAAGGCACGCTTGTCCCGGCATCGGTTCGTGCGCGGGCATGTTCACCGCCAACACGATGGCCTCGGTGGGCGAGGCGATAGGAATGGCGCTCCCGGGTTCGGCGTCGGTGTCGGCTGGCGATCCTCGCCTCGACGAGTACGCACGCTTGAGCGGGGAGACGGTTATGAGACTTCTGGAGGCGAACATCCGGCCACGGCAGGTCATGACTCGGCCCGCGTTCGAAAACGCCATCACGACGGTCATGGCGCTCGGAGGCTCTACCAACGCGGTTCTGCACCTCCTCGCCATCGCCCGCGAGGCCGAAGTCGAACTTGCGTTGGAAGACTTCGATCGCATCAGTAGGAGGACACCTCACCTCGGCGATCTCAAGCCCTTCGGGCGCTATCACATGATCGATCTCGATCGCATCGGCGGGGTCCCGGTGGTTTTGCGAGCGCTGCTGGATGAAGGCCTTTTGCATGGTGACACTTTGACTCTCACCGGTCGAACTATGGCGGAGAATCTGTCAGATGTGGTGCTCCCCGGCGGTCAGGATGTGATTCGCCCGGTGTCGGCTCCATTGGCGTCCGAGGGGGGGATCGCAGTCCTGCGCGGGAACCTGGCTCCCGGCGGGGCGGTCGTCAAAGTTGCAGGTATCGATCTGGATGTCTTCGAAGGCCCGGCCCGGGTGTTCGACGGGGAGCAGGGCGCCCTGGAGGCCCTCTTCGAGGGCCAGATCAAGTCGGGCCAGGTCGTGGTCATACGCACCGAGGGGCCCAAGGGTGGGCCGGGAATGCGGGAGATGCTCCAGATCACCGCCGGCATCAAGGGGGCCGGTCTCGGCAAGGAAGTCCTCCTTGTCACCGACGGTCGGTTCTCGGGTGGGACCACAGGTCTTTGCATAGGACACGTGTCGCCGGAGTCGGAGGTCGGAGGCCCGCTTGGACTCGTGGAGGAGGGGGACCTGATCCGGGTCGATCTCCCCGCCCGCACCCTCGATGTGCTGGTCGATGCCGAGGCGTTGGCCAAGAGGGAAGTCGGATGGAAACCGCACCCGCCTCGTTATGCAAGCGGGGCTCTGGCCAAGTACGCCCGTTTGGTCGGCTCAGCCGAGCGAGGGGCAGTGACCCACTGAAGGCAGCCTGCGGCTGCGGTTCGAGGTTCGAGGTTTGGGGTTTGAGTGCTGAGCCCTGACATCACCTTCAAACCTCGATCTTCAAACCTCGATCTTCAAACCCTCCTGTGGGTACCCTTTGACCGATGATCAAGGTCTACGCCATCGTCCTGGCCGTGGGCGTAGTGCTCCTGATCACATGGATCTTTGCCACCTACCTGGCTGGCAACGTAGCGGAGTGGAGGCGCTTCGATCCCGAGGAACGCCTCGGCAAGACCGGTCGGCGACTTATCGCCGGCCTCGTGGGTTTCGGGCTGGCCGGGATGTCCGCCGAGTTCTCTCCTTTCGATCTCTCGTGGCCCGTCGGTCTGGTTCTCGCAGTCGTGGGCGGTTCGGCGATGGCGTGGTATGCGGGTTGGGTCGATAGGCCCCGATCCGGAAGAACGGCCGAAAGCGGTGCCGTCCCGTCGAGCGGCACCGATCACAGTTGAAGCTTTTCGTCGTATCCGACGTCCATGGCGCCTTCGAGGCTCTCGAGGAGGTGGTCAGCCGCGGAGAAATCGTCTTGATCCTCGGCGACCTGATCAATCTTCTCGACTACCGGACCCGCGAGGGCATCATTGCCGACGTCCTAGGACGAGAGTTCGGCGTAGCGGTGGCCGGCCACCGTGCCGCCGGCGATTACGCCGCCATGCGCCAGGCCTGGACTGAGATCGTTGGTGAGCGCCGCGACGCGGTCAGAGCCGCCATCGACGAGGCGGTGGTCGCCGAATACGGACGCTGCCGAAAAGCCCTCTCATCGGCCGTCGGTTTCTGCACCTACGGGAACGTCGACAACCCCTCGCTCTTGAAGGAGTCCTTGCCTTCGACCATGCGATTTGTCGACGGGGAAGTCGCTGAGATCGGCGGACTCCGCTTCGGTTTTGTCGGTGGTGGGATCGCCACACCGATGGCCGGTGCAGGCGAGGTGACGGATGAGGACATGATCCGCAAGCTGGAGGCGATCGGGCCTGTCGACATCCTCTGTTCCCACCTGCCGCCGGCTATCGACTCGTTGTGCACCGACGTGATCACGGGGCGGCGGGAGCGAAGCTCGGAGCCGATTCTCGAATACCTGCGCTCAGTTCAACCGATTCGCCACTTCTACGGGGATGTCCACCAACCCCAGGCATCGACCTGGCGACTGGGAAAGACCAGGTGTCAGAACGTGGGTTACTTCAGAGCCACGAAGCGCCCGGTGGAGTTCGAGTTTTGAGAAGGTTCGAGGTCGGAGCGGCAGAGAGTTTGAGGTACTGCGGAAAGTTTGAGGTCTGAGGTTTGAGGTTTGAGGCAAGAATTGGTCTCGGAGCAGGTCTGGTTGCCTTGGTTGTGGCTTGTTCTGGGTCGGGGTCTTCTCCTCCGACCTCGAACCTCGAACCTCAAACGACCCAAGCGTCGGTCACGACGACACCAAGTACCACCACCAGTCCTGCGACGACTACCACTGCGGTCCCAACTACCACCGTTTCTCCCGAGCCGGGCACTGTCCGCCCTGACTGGATCGGGACTCGATTCCTGGAACTGCGGCCGGATGGACTCGGGATTCCCCAACCGACGCCCCCGGAGCTGGTCAATCGCCGCTTCCCAAGCCCCGACCTGCTTCCACCCCCATCCGGTGAGGCCTTCGAATGGACCGCCGGTTCAGTACCTGCAGACGTCGCCAATCGCTCGTCCTGGCGTGAGGATTGTCCCGTCACGCTCGAAGGCCTCACGTACCTCACCATGAGTTTTTATGGCTTCGATGGTTTGCCCCACACCGGAGAGATGCTGGTGGCCGCCGAGTTCGCCGAAGGCGTGGTCGAGGCGTTTCGGCGATTGTGGGAGGTCAAGTTCCCGATCGAGGAGATGCGGGTCCAGGATCAGGAGGAGATGGATGCCCATCCCACCGGTGATGGCAACGTGACGGGGGCTTTCGAGTGCCGCCCGGCAGTTGGACAGTCGGGCGGATGGTCGATGCACGCGTATGGCCTGGCGGTCGACATAAATCCGTTTCACAACCCTTATACGAAGGGTGAGGTCGTGGCTCCCGAGCTTGCCTCGGCCTACATCGACCGCACCGATGTGCGGCCGGGGATGATCCTCGAAGACAACGTCGCACTCGGGGCCTTCGATGAGTTGGGATGGGGATGGGGCGGTCGCTGGAACACCGCCAAGGACTGGATGCACTTCTCCTCCAACGGTCGCTAGAGGTCTCGCTGTACCAGGAAGAAGACTTCCGCCCGCCGCTAACCTCGGCCCGGGTTTAAACAGAGCTGCAAGGCGTGAGGGCACCGGGTCCCCGTGGAATATTTGCAAAGGGATTGGTGATGGCGGAAGGAACCGTCGAGAGCATCGAAATCAAGGCGACACCGGCGGAGGTGTTCGCGGTGGCCGCTGACCTGGCGGGTTATACCCAGTGGGCCACAGGTGTCAAGGAGATCGAGGTCCTCGAGACCGACGACAAAGGTCGAGCCCATCGTGCCCGCTTCGTGATCGACGGGATGGTCAAGGAAATCGCCTACACCCTCGTCTACAGCTACGACGAGCCGTCGTCCATGCGCTGGGTGGCCGAACCGGGTCCCGACCTGAAGGAACTCGAAGGCTCCTATGTCTTCAATGAGGTTGCTGATGGCCGCACCGAGGTCGTATACGGGCTCAAGGTTGAACCTTCCTTCACGATCCCGGGATTCCTTCGCCGCCAGGCCGAAAAGCAACTGGTCGGCACCGCGTTGCGCGGGCTGAGAAAAAGGGTTGAATCGCTCGGCTCGCACTAGCCCTGCTATTCGAAGAAGAACGGCCATTCGAGGAAGACATGGGCCGAGGCGGAAGGGCACCGGGTCCCCCGCCCGATGAAAAGGCGGAAGGGCACGGGGTCCCCCGCCAAGAAGCGGAGAGGTGGGCCTATGCGGATAATTCTGGTCACCGGCAAAGGCGGCGTTGGCAAAACGACCGTCGCCGCCGCCACCGCGCTGGCCGCCGCCGACCGTGGCTACCGGACCCTGGTGTCATCGACCGATCCTGCTCACTCTCTGGCCGACGCCTTGACGGTCGCACTCAGCGACGAGGAAACCACAGTTACTACCAACCTGGTCGGGCAACAGATTGACACTCAGGCCCAACTCGATCGGCACTGGGGATCGATCCGCGACCAGATCATGCAGGTGTTCGACTGGGGCGGGGTAAGCGGAATCGAGGCAGAAGAGTTCCTCGTGTTTCCGGGAATGGACGAGTTGTTCGCCCTGCTCGAAGTCAACCGCCACGCTCGCAGTGGGAACTACGACGTCGTGGTGGTGGACTGTGCCCCGACCGCCGAGACCTTGAGGCTTCTGTCATTGCCCGAGGTGCTTTCGTGGTATTTCGAAAGGGTGATGCCTGCCGAGCGGCGGCTGATGAGAGCCGCCCGACCGTTTCTGACCCGGCTCACCGATCTGCCCGTTCCAGAAGACACGGTGTTTCAGGCGGCCCAATCCGTTTTCGAAGGCATCGAAGAGGTCAAACAGCTCCTTTCCGATCCTGCCGTCACGTCGGCCCGGCTCGTCGTCAACCCGGAGAAGATGGTGATCGACGAGGCGAGACGCACGTTCACCTACCTGGGTCTGTTCGGTTACGGGGTCGACGGGGTTGTCGTCAACCGGATCTTGCCCGACGTCGTCTCGGACCCCTATTTCGACCGCTGGCGGGCGATTCAGAAAGGCCATCTCGATACCGTCGATGCCGCTTTCGCCGATGTTCCCAGGTTGCGACTCCGGCTCTTCGACGACGAGATGGTTGGGCTGGATCGACTGCGGTTCATGGCCGGGGAGTTGTACGGCGATCTGGATCCTGTCACCGGCTTCGTCGCCCACAGTCCGTTCCGGGTCGAGGAGGTCGGAGGCGAGGTGATCATGGAGATGAAGGTGCCCTTCGTCGAAAAGGCGGATCTCGAAGTCTTCCGGCATGGTCATGAGCTCTACGTGCAAGTCGGTCCTTATCGCCGATCCTTCGTCCTCCCCGACACTCTGCGACGCCGCGAAGTCACGAAGGCAAAGCTCGAAGACGGTCTGCTCCGGGTCACCTTCGAATCCAAGGGCGGAAAGAAGAAAAGAACATGAGCGGCGAGTCCGAGACCGCCGCCGCCCTCCGCCGAGCCGGCAAGCGGGCCCTCTTCCACTTGCTGCGGGCCGGCGTCGAAGGATTGAAGGCGATAGAAGCCGTAGTCGACGAGTTGGCCCGGGTGGGGAAAGAACCGGAAGACGGCACGTCGTCGACCCGAATCGAAGTGGAGTGAACCACGTGGTGCGTGGTGCGTGGTGCGTGGTGCGTTTCGGAACGTGTCCCCACTCTTGAGGGGGGACCGCTCGCAGCTTTGGGCGAGCGAGGGGGGAGCGAGAACTCCCGACGCATCCATTCCTGCGGTCGCCGCCGGTTCGTCTCGATCTCCCATGAACTCAATTGGCATCGATATTGGTGGAACCTCGATCAAGGCGGTTCGCCTCGGATTCGACGGAGCGCTCGAGCAGGATCTCGAGGTTCCGTATTCGGGGTCACCGGAGGAAATGATCGGTCAAGTAGCAGACCTCGTCTTGTCCCTCCGCGGACCGGAAACCGGGGCGATCGGGGTCGGGATGGCGGGAGGCCCAAGAGTTCCTCGAGGCGGTGACGCATCGTCAGGCTCTCACCGCGGACGTGAGGGCCCCAGACAAAGACACCCTCGGGC
>JANMST010000211.1:0-6317 GCA_031389635.1 Acidimicrobiia bacterium
GATTGTCGTCACTTCCTCCTTCGCCGCCGTCACCGATGAACCCGAGGGCCGCTTCGACGAGACCATCTGGAACGAGGCCTCCTCGCTGACCCGGAATCCGTATTACTACGCCAAGACCCTGGCGGAGCGGGCCGCCTGGGACTTCGCCGCCGGCCAGAGCGCGATCCGGGTCGTTTCGATCCACCCCACGCTCGTCATCGGGACTTCCCTGGTCCCGTCGCTCAATGAATCCAACAGGGTCCTGGCCGGCTACACGACCCGCCAATACCCGGGCATCCTGTCATTGAGTTACGGGTTGGTCGACATAAGGGACGTGGCGCTGGCTCATTGCCTGGCGATCGAAACAGGGGAGGCTTCCGGCAGGTATCTCTGCACCGCCGGGGTCTGGTCGATGAGACGGATCGTGGAGGTCGCCAGAAACTCGGACTTGAACCTCGCCCGGCTGCCTTCAAGCCCCCTCGACAACACCATCGGCACTCTCCTGGTCAAGGCCGCCGCCATCTTCCAGCACCCGGGAACTCGTTCCTATCTCCACACCAACATCGGGCGCAAGTTCGAGATCGACACATCCAGAATCAGGTCGGAACTGGGCATGATCTTTCGACCGGTGGAAGAGGCGATCATCGACACCTACCGCGACCTCCGCCGCTGGGGCCACATCGCCGCCTGAACCCTGGTTTTCCCGTTTTGGCCCGTCAAAGCCGTGCCAGGGCACGGCTTTGGCGGGCCAGAACGGGAATAGGCTGCCTAGTGTTGAACGACCGTTCAATAAACACTGCGAGGAGGCGGCATGGCTAACGAACGACCCGAGATGCTCGAGAAGAGCACCACCCTCTACTTCGGTCCGTGGTACCGCCAGTCTCCGTTTTTTCGATCGACTCTGGCAGCCGGATGCTCGTCCTACGACATCTACAACCACATGTATCTCCCCGCCTACTACGACGACCCCGACACCGAGTACTGGGCACTGGTTGAAGGCGTCACGATGTGGGACGTCGGGGTCGAACGGACCGTAGAAGTGTCGGGTCCCGACGCCGACCGTTTGATCGACTTCATCACATGCCGTGACCTGACCAAGTGCGCAGTGGGGCAAGGCAAATACATGCCCGTGATCGCTCCCGACGGCGGAATCGTCAACGACCCGGTGCTCCTCCACGTCGCCGAGAACAAGTGGTGGATGCAGTTGGCCGACTCCGACGCTGGCCTGTACGCGGCCGGGGTGGCAGGTGCCGGAGGATTCGACGCCCAGGTCACCTATCCCGACGTCCATCCGATGCAGGTGCAGGGTCCCCTCTCCGGCAAGACTCTGGAGAAGCTCGTCGGACCCTCGATCTACGACCTCAAGTACTACTGGCTGGGCCACTTCATGATCGGCGACATCCCGGTCGTCATCAGCCGCACCGGTTGGACCGCGGTTCCCGGCTTCGAAGTCAACCTGCTCGATCGCAGCCGTGGCGCCGACCTCTGGAACGCGGTCCACGCGGCCGGCGAGGAGTTCGAGATTCGACCGATCGCTCCATGTGAAGCTCGCAGAATCGAGGCGGGCATCTTCAACTACGGATCGGACATCACCCTGGCTGACACTCCCTTCCATGTCATGGGGATGGAAAGGCTGGTCGAACACCAGGCGCAGAACTATCTCGGCAAGGAAGTCCTCGAGAGCTTCCGCCACACCGGCGTCGATCGCAAGCTGGTCGGCGTCTTCCTGGAATCGGATCAACTGCGGGCCGAGCTGTCGGAGGTGTGGCCCGTTTTTTCCAATGGGAAGCGGGTCGGGAGAATGACCGACGCCGTCTGGTCGCCGGGCCTCGAAAAGAACATCGGCTACGCCTGGGTTCCGATCGATCTGGCCACGCCGGGAAACCGGCTCGACATCGTCAACGAGGACGGGGTCGAACTGGTGGGCATCACTGCCAGCCTCCCATTCGTCGACCCCCAGAAAAAGGTCCCAGCCCGAAGCCTGGCCGACGCCTAACTCCGTTTTTATCACCCAGAGGACGCGGTAAACGCGTCCTCTGGGTCGCAAAGGCGGTCGCCGGACGTCCCGGACCAGGTTTAGCCGCTGGCGAAATTGGGCACACACTCTGGAGACGTCTGATCGGAGAGTGACATGACTGGAATAAAGGCTGCCGGAGTGATTGCGGCCCTCATCGGGCTTGGAGTGCTCATCAAGGAGCGCCGCGGCAATACCGGCCTGCAGAAGGCCATCGAGGCCAACTGGAAGGAAATCAAGAAGAAGCTTCCTGACGATTGGGTAGAAATCGCACCCAAGAAGCGTAAGGAAGCCGCTCGCTTCATCGAATCTGTCCACAAGGCAACCGGCCAGAGCCGCCGTCGAATTCGTCAGACCCTGCAAAGCCTGACTGCCTAAACAACTCGTTGGAGCCAACCCTCCTAGCGAATCGGGCCCACTCGGAAACGGGCGGGCCCGATTTGTTGTCTTCAGCTGATCAGGGGCTCTTGTCTTCGATCTCCCAGGCGTGGTCAAGGGCGTGCCAGGCGATTCGCCGGGCGGCGTATCTTTGCGGCCATTCGCGACCCGCCAGGGGTGATCCATCGCTCGGTCGGGCGAGGATGTCCAACATCGCAAACCGCATAACCTCGACGGCTCCCCGATCACCGGGGGGCTTCAGCTTGATTCCGATCTCACGGGCATAGGCACCATCCGCTTCGTCCACATGGGCAGCGATTTTCGAGGTGTCGCGCCCGCCCCCTCGAGGGCCCTTGCGCAGGACCTCGGGTGCGGCCGCCGCCACCGCGTCGAATACGTTCCATGCAGAAGCAACGAGGGCCGCCAGGCGGGTGGCCTGAGTCGAACCCACGGGTCGACGATCGTCGTCGATGATGACCGACGGCACTCCGAAATCCGTCCCGCTTCCACCCTGAACCTGCGTCACCGTCTCAAACTCGGCGTCGGCCACTGCCGGGAAGTCGAGTCCGGCCCCGGCTGCCACGCGCCCGTAACGGCCGGCCGCCCCGACGAGGGCTTCGAGGGCCGAGTCGCGGTCGGGCCCGCTCCGGCACCACCCCGGCCATTCCGGGACCCACACAAACACTTTGCGGGGACTGGACTCCTCGGCGATCTTGATGCTGCGTGCCGCCATCGGACAACCTTACGGCGTCACTTTTCAGCCCAGCCCGTCGAATTCGAGTCGCATTCGGCGTCTATTTCATCCAAGCCAAGGAGTGGCGAATGCGAAAGCAGATTGCGGTGATGATGGTGGTGGTGTCCCTGCTGATCTTGGCGGCACCGGCGCTGGCATCAACGACCGAAAGGGCGCCGACCACGGTCACAACGGTCGTCGAACGCCCGGCGTATGACGCAGACGGCGCCCAGGAACTTCGTCGATTCTGCGCCGCCAACCCGGAGCACGATCGATGCGTGAACCCGGAAGTCGTCAACCTCCGACAGATGATCTGGCGACTCATCAAGGCGGGTGAATGGCGACAACTCTTCCAACTACTCCAAAGGCTCGGCATCATCTGACACCCGGCGAGAAGGCGGAATTGCCCGCAACTGAGGTTGGAGATGTACTCGACCCCCGCGTCGACGGAATCCGTCGGCGGTCCGACGCTGCCTTCCGGGCGGTGTACGAAGCGACCGCCGGCCTCGCCTCGTTTGCCTACGGCATGCTTGGCAACCGGGCCGCCGCCGACGACGCGGTCCAGCAGGCCTTCTTCGAGTTGGTCAAAGCGGGAGTTTCGATTCGGGGTGACGGGCGAGCGCTACGGGTATGGCTGTATCGGGCCGTTCGGTTCTCGTGCCTGGACGAACTACGGAGACGCTCCCGCCGACCGGAAACCCCAGTCGAGCGCCTGCCGGAGTCGATGCCGAATCCCGAAGCCGAGGTCGGGCCTGATCTGCAAGCTGCCCTTTCGAAGCTCAGCGATCGTCAACGGAGCCTGGTGATTCTCCGCCATGTCGTGGGCATGAGCGGTGAGGAGATCGCCCTCGTGACCAAAAGCAACCGCAGCGCGGTGTACGCCGCTCTCGGACGAGCCGAGCGACGGCTCCGAAGCCTCCTCGACGAGGGAGGTGAGCCATGAGACTCGACGAGTTGGAAGTATTCAGAATCGAGGTGTCGACCACCACCCGCCAGCGGCATCTCAACCAGGTTACGACGGCCATTCACCTGCAACCGCCACAACGTTCGTTGCGGAAGCTGACGTTGATATTGGCCGCGGTCCTGGTTCTAGTTCCACTCGGGGCGTGGGCCTCCGAGTCGTCGGTCCCGGGCGATTTTCTTCATCCGGTCAAGCGGTTCCTCGAACCGGCGTGGGCCCTGTTCGATGACGACGTTCGAGCCCGTCATCGGGTCGAGGAACTCGAGGCGCTGATCGAACAGCAGGGACCCCAAAGCCTGATCGATCAGCAATTGATAGATGCCGAGGCCGCGGTTGGCGACGACCCTCTCCTGCTCGAGCGGCTGGAGGTGGCCAAAGAGGGTCTGACCCCAGAACCGATCTCCGACGAAGTGCGCCCAACGACGACGACGGTGGCAACAACGACGACGGCGCGTCCCGCCGAGGTGGAGCCGACGAGACCGCCGGAGACGACCACCACCACCACGGCGACGCGAGGGACGACGCGGCCCTAGGGCGTCTCACGTCACACGTCTCACGCCACACGTCAAGAATCCCGAACGCGGTCGGTCCAGCTGCTCCGTCTGACGCTCGAGGATCAAGGTTCGGGACGTGGGACGTGGGACGTGGGACGTGGGACGTGAGACGCCCCTGACGACCAGAGGCCTTCCGCCCTGCCGCTTCCGGCTGCCCTTTTCGACTTGGGCGCCCCTCAACTGAGGGGGCTGACGTGACGATAAAGACGCCGGAGGATCGACTTGAGCGAGGAGTGCTTCTAATGCGGATGCGTCTAGCCGGCAAAATTGTGCTTGCCAGCCTCCCTATCGCCCTGGCCGCCCTCCTCGCAACCGGGTATTTGGCGTGGACCTTCCTCGAAGATGCCAGCGTCCACGACGAGACTTCCCGCGCCGCCACTGTCGCCAGCGAGGCGATGGTGTCCCTTAGAACCTTATGGACCGAGGAGCAGCTGGCCCGTGCCGCCTTCCTCGAGGGCAACGAAGCCGCACTCGGCAGTCTTCCCGCTGCCCGCACCGAGCTCGATGGAGCCCTGCTCCGACTCGATGCCAACGCTCTCGCCTTCTGGTCCGCCGCCTCCCTAAACAGCATCGACATGGCCAACGGGATCGCCGCCGATATCGGTGAGCTCCAAACGGCTCTCGTCAACCTCCGCTCGATCGAAGAGCCCTCCTCTGCCGACCTCCAGGTCTACGAAGACGCCAGCAAGCTCCTCCTCGGCATCGTCTCGCAAACCTCCCTCCAGATCGACGACCGCACCCGGGCCCGTGAGCTCATCGCCTCCGAGGCACTGGCCGAAGCCGCCTTCGACTCCTTTGAGCAAGAGCAACTCGTACGTGGCTTCCTGGCCGGCACCGGTCAGACCCTGGAGGCAGTCGAGGAAGCCCTCACCGCCCGTGAGGTGGCCTTCGGAGACTGGCTGAGCCGGGCCGCGGAGTCATCCCCGTCCGCCGCCGACCTGCTCGTCAACCTGACCATCGAGAGCAACCAGGCCGAGCGGGTCGAAGTGTCGAGCTTCCCGCTCGATCGAAACGAACTTCTGGTTGTCGCCGCTGAGCGCCTTGCCATCCAAGCCTCAGTCGCCGCCAGCGCCGACGCCGGCCAGGCCCGCACGGAGGCCATCGCCCTTGGCGGAGGCGCCGCCCTCATCCTCATCCTGGCTGGATGGGCGACGGTCACGCTGGGCCGATCCCTGGTGAGACGGGTCCGGATCGTCACCAACGCCGCCCGCCAGGTGGCCGAGGTGGACCTTCCCAACCTCGTCGCGGCGCTTCGCAACCCCGATGAACAGTTCGGTGAAACCCAGCCGGCGCCGATCAATGCCGGCGGAAGCGACGAGGTCGGCGAACTGGCCCGATCGTTCTCCGCTTTGCACGGAACCCTGGTGGATGTTGCTCGCCAGCAGATGGACATCCTTCGAAAGGGTGTGTCCGAGATCTTCGTGACCCTGGCCCGACGCAACCGGGAACTGGTCGACCGTCAACTCGCCCTCATCGACCAACTCGAGGCGCGGGAGGAAGATCCTGAGGTGCTCGGCGGCTACTTCAAGCTCGATCACCTTGCCACCCGCATGCGTCGCAACGCCGAGAGCCTGCTGGTTCTGGCCGGGACCGACACCAAACGGATGTGGGAGAAACCGCTCGATATCGGTGACGTCGTCCGGGCCGCCCTGGGTGAAGTCGACGACTACCAACGCATCGAAGTCCTCGCCCTCGAGC
>JANMST010000217.1:0-18030 GCA_031389635.1 Acidimicrobiia bacterium
CCCCAGGTGAGGTCGCGAGTGATCGCCCGATCCTGCAAACCCTCCTCGGTGAACCCTATGGCCATGTTGAGGACGTGCTTGCGCCATCCCTGGCGGGTGCGAAGCCACTCGAGAAGCTCGTCTTCGAACTTGGTGAGAAGCAGGTAGTAGTGGAGTGTGGTTCGGGGGATCGGCGTCGCTCCGGTCATGCGACTGGTGGGGTTGATGAGATCCATCGGATCTAGCTGACGCCCGCAGTTGTCGCACTGGTCGCCGCGAGCGGCGGTGTAACCGCAATGGGGACAGGTGCCTTCGACATAGCGATCGGGTAGGAACCGATTTGCCTCCGGATCGAAGAGCTGGACGCTTTCCTTGCTGGTGATGTACCCGTTGTCCCGCAGGCGACGAAACACATCCTGTGTGACCTCGTAGTGATTCGGCGTTCCGGTGGACGTGTAGAGATCAAAGCCGATTCCGAGCTTCTCCCAGTTGGACAAGAACTCCGCGTGGTACTTGTCGGCGATCTCCTGGGGCGTTACCCCCTCTTGATCAGCTCGGACCGTGATGGGAGTGCCATGGACATCGGAGCCGGACACCATCAGCACCTTGTTGCCGGCCAAGCGGTGGTAGCGGGCAAAGATGTCCGCCGGCAGATAAGCCCCGGCCAGGTGACCGAGATGACGGGGTCCCGAAGCGTAGGGCCAGGCGACTGCGACGAGGATGTGGCGGCTCAAGATCGGCCCGAGGCTAACGGGATGGGCTGAGGCCCCCGGCCTTGTTGTCACGAGCCAGACGCCAGGCGCCGTATTCGTCAGCGAAGCCAACCATCAATGTCGGGACTATGGCGCCAGTCACCACACCGGCAGGCGGGGCCACGAATAGGAGTAGCGTCGTGTACACGACCGCGAACGCCACTCCGATCAGCCTGCGCTTCATTTGATCGGGGATATTGGGCATCCTCACGGTGAGCGCCGTTCCCACGCCGAAGCCGGCACTGGCTCCAAGCACTGGTGAGATCAAGCCAATGGCCAAGCCCAAAGCCAGGAGCAACCCCATCGACACCAGTATCTGTCGGGGAGCACGAATGTTCCTGGAGACGAAGCCAATTACGACGAAGACGAACGGTGCGATTACCAAAGCAATTCCGACCAGACGGGGGTCGACGGTGACCTCGTCCACCCCATCGATGAAGGCAGCGGCGTAGGGGAAATAGCTGAACATCCCCACGACTGTGCCCAAGGCGAGGGCGAGCCAATTGCGAGCCCGGATGGCCTCCCATCTATCGGAGCTCGTCAGGGTCGATCCCTATCCCTTCACGGATCCGGCCGTGAGGCCCCGCACAAAGAACCGCTGGAGGGAGAAGAAAACGACGAGAGGCAGCACCATCGTTACAAAGGCCGCCGCGGGGAGAAGGTTGAGGGCGCCCTCGCCACGTCCTGCCAGGTCCGCCAGCTCAACGGTCAGCACCCGGTTGGCTGGGTCGACGCCGAGGAATACCAGCGCCACCAGGAAGTCGTTCCAGACCCAGAGGAACTGGAAGATGGCGAACGAGGCGAGCACAGGGACCGAGAGCGGGACCACCAGTCTTGTGAAGATCAGGTAGTGGTCGGCGCCGTCAATCTTGGCCGATTCGACCAACGACGCTGGCAGAGACCCCATGTAGTTGCGCAGGAGATAGATCGCTAGTGGCAGCCCGAACCCGGCGTGGGCCAACCACACCGCAGGATAGGTGCCGTTGAGATCGAAGCCCGTGTAGACGCGCAGAATCGGGATCAAGGCCATTTGGAGGGGCACCACCAGTAGTCCGACCACCGTCACAAAGATCAGGTTGCGCCCTGGAAATTCCATCCAGGCGAAGGCATAGGCGGCGAAAGCGGCCACGGTCAAGGGAATGGCCACTGACGGGATGGTGATCGCCAGGGTGTTGGCAAAAGCGTTTCCAAAGCCACCGTCGAGAACTTCGGAATAATTCTGGACGGTCCAAGCTGTCGAGTCGAAGAGGTTGCCGAACACCGTCCACCATCCCGATCCTCGGATCGACCTGGGTTCTCGAAAGGAGTTGATCAGCAACCCGACCGAGGGGATCGTCCACAAGAGCGCCAAAAGCGTCACCGCGAGGTAGACCGGGAACTTCGATGGGGAGCGACCCTGACCGGGGACCTCCGGCTTTGAAGGCGCCTGAATTTCGGTGACAGCTGTCATCTGGTCGCCTCCTGCTCTCGGAATCGTCGCACATTGATGACGAGGATGGGTACCACGGCCACGAAGAGGACCACGGCCAACGCCGCCCCGATGCCGTCGTTGTTGAAAGTGAAGAACTCGGTCACCATTCGCTCGGCGACAACCGAGGTTCCGAACCCACCCCCCGTCATTACGAACACGATGTCGAAAACTTTCCAGGTGGTGATGAGAGTGGTGGTCCACACCACGATGATGGTGGAGGCGATCGAGGGGACCACGATCCTCCAGAAGACCTGCCATTCGGTGGCCCCGTCGATTCGAGAGGCCTCTAAGTAGTCCTCAGGCACGCCCTTGATCGCCGACGACAGGATGACCATGCCGAAACCTGTCTGCAGCCAGACCATGATGATCATCAAGAAGAGGTTGTTCCACAGCGGCACCTGCATCCAGTTCAAGGAGTCGGCGCCGAACGCCACCCATATGGCATTGAGGATCCCGATCTGATCGCCGAATCCCTCGGGCCGGAAGTTGTAGACGAAGGTCCACACCACCGAGGCGCCGACGAAGGAGATAGCCAAGGGTAGGAAGATCAGCGATTTGGCCGCGGCCTCCGACTTGGTTGGGAGCTTGTCGGCCAGGGTGGCGAACCCAAGCCCAATGGCGACGGCGACTGCGGGCACGAACAGGACCCAGACGACGCTGTTTCGCATCGAGATCAAGTACGTGCTTTCGGTGAATATCCGCTGGAAGTTGTCGAAACCCACAAATTCTGTACCGGTGGAGTTCTGGAAGCTGAGGATGAAAGTGTTCACTGCCGGGTAGATCAGATAGAAGGCGAGAAGCACGATTGCAGGCCCGGCGAAGGCGAATGGCCTGACTGCCGATCCGGCCCTTGCCGGCATGGCGGTGATCGCCCTGTCCATGCCCCAATAGAGGATCCAAATGCCCCCTACCCCGACCAGGACGGCAACCACGACCTGGAACAGCTTGTTGGTGTCTTCCTGTCTGAGGAAATCGAAGGTGAAAAAGAACAAGACCAATACGGCGGGGACGACGAGGGCACTGACGATGCGCAGCAACCACAGCTGGAGAGCGTTGCTGGATGCTCCTGGCTCAGCGGGGAGGGGTCGCTGTTTTCCCCCGTCGAGCTCAATCACTGGAGGTGTTGACATTCACAGCTCCTTATCGTTCCTCCTGCCGATCCCGACCCTACCTAACCTCACGGCGCGGTGACGGCCGATCAATTGAAAGAGGGGTGGTCAAACTGACCACCCCTCTCTGATAATGAGCCTGTCGGGTCAGCCGGCGGGCCAGCTGGCCTCGATGGCGTCGGTCACATCCTGGCTTGAAGTGCCCTGAGACCAATCGATTATGCCGGTCCAGAAGGTCTCCTGACCCACCTCCGGAGGCATCAGATCGGAGCCGTCGAACACGAACGTGTTCGCTGCCAACGCCGCGGTGATTGCTTCGGCGAAGGCCTTGGATGCGTCGGTCTCGTAGCAGTTGGGGTCGACGTCCTTGTGACCGGGGAGGCGTTCCACCCCTGTCACGCCATGACCACCGAACTCGGCGATTCCGCCACCCGAGGCGGACGCAAGGGTGCATTGCCATTCGGGGCTGATCCAGTCCTGAATGGCTGCCACGTTTTCAGGAGCGCCGTCGAAGACGATGAGGGTGTCGCCACCACCCATCGCTCCGGTGTTGCCACCGATGGTCGGGAATGCGAAGACACCGATCTCGGACTCCTCCCCATCCTCGTAGTCGGCGGCGGTGGTGAAGAAGTTGGCGATGAACGACCCCTGCTTCAACATTGCGCAGCCGGCCGGGTCACTGAAGAGTGGTCCGGGGGAATCCTCGAAGATGACCCCCGACACGTTCTCGGGCCCGCCGAGCACGAAACCCTCACCGAAGAAGATGTCTCCGAAGGTGTCGAAGGCCTGTACCACGGCCGGATCGTTGAACGGGATCTCGTGGTTGTACCACTGGGCGTACAGCTCGGAACCCTGCTGCCGGACCATGATGTCCTCAATCCAGTCGGTGCCGGGCCAGCCGGTAGCGTCCCCACTTCCGAACCCGAAGCACCACGGGGTCTGGCCGTCGGTGACCATTTGGGCGGACAGGGCCACCATGTCTTCATAGGTCTCGGGGATCTCGTAGCCCCCAGCCTCGAAGACGGGAATGCTATAGAAGACGATCGACTTGAAGTTGGGGAACCAGGGGATCCCGTAGTGGTTGCCGTCATCGCAAAGACCGAGGTCCATCCAGTACTTGGAGTGGTTCGCCTCCATGGCTGCGATGTCGAATCCCATGGTCTCGAGTGACACCAGGGCTCCCTCGTCGGCAAAAGCGCAGATCGAAGCCGGCTGCGGCGTAAATGCCACCGCTGGTGGATCGCCGCCATCGACCTGGATTCGTAGCTGTTGCTCGAACTCAGACACACCGGTATAGGTGATGTTCGACCCTGTCTCCGCGTTGTAGACGTCGATGAAGCCCTGGAGAGCATCACCTTCCACCCCGGTCGGTGCTCCGAACAGGGTGAAGTCCGCAACTCCGTCGCCTGCTGCCGCGGTCGTCGTGTCGCCAGCCGCGGTCGTCGTGGTGTCGTCGGCCGCGGTCGTGGTGTCGCCAGCCGCGGTCGTATCGGCGCCACCGCCACCACAAGCGGTGATCACAAGAGCGACCACTGCCAGCAGGGTCCATTGCCTTCTCATTCGATTCATAGGATCTCCTCCATTTTGGTTTAGGCAGAAACGGCAACAACCGCCCCACTCAAACAGACCGACCAACTCGAAGTGGCGTTGTCGGGCGCCCGACTCCTCGGCGGGAAAGGGCAAGAAGCGGTGCAGCATATCGCCCCGACCGGGGGGTCCGTTTCATGACTCTCCTCTTTTTCGTTAGAAGCGTTGCCAGAATAGCCAGCGCTTTCAGCCGACTGTAAGGCCGCATTGACAACGTTGTCAACAGGTGGCAAGGTGTCGGGCACCGACCGCCAATCGGTTGCGCCGTTTCCGAGACAGGTAGCGAATGAAGGAGCCGACAGACCGCCGACCGACCATGCTCGACGTCGCCCGCCAAGCCGGTGTCAGCCTGAAAACTGTCTCGAGGGTGGTCAATCGCGAAGACGGAGTCAGCGCCGGTCTGGCTGCCCGGGTCGAATCGGCCGTCGCCTCGTTGAGCTATCGACCCGATGATCGGGCCCGACGGCTCCGCCGCTACGCCTACCACACCGGCTCGATCGGTTTCGTTTTGGTCGATGTCGCCAACCCTTTCTTCTCGGCGATCTTTCGTGGGATCGAGGAGGAAGCCCGCAACCGGGATTGTCTGGTGTTGGCCGGAAGCACCGATGGCTCCGAAGTGAGGGAACGGCAACTGATCGAGGCCTTCATCGATCGGCGTGTCGACGGGCTGATCTTGGTTCCGTCCGGAGAGGGACTGGGTCCACTCCGCTCCGAGATCGACCGCGGAACGCCAGTGGTGGTGGTCGACCTGGAACTGGCTGGCGACCAACCGGTCGATCTGGTCCGCAGCGATCACTACGGGGGGGGCGTGGCTGCTACCCGTCACCTGATCGATCATGGCCACACCGAGATCGCCTACCTTGGCGACGACCCGTCGATCTTCTCAGCTCGACTTCGGCTCGATGGTTTCCGTCATGCGATGGAGTCAGCCGGACTGACGGCTCCACCCTCTCGCGAAGTTTTCGGGTCTCACAGCGCTGAAGAGTGGCGGCCCATCGCCCTAAACCTGTTTAGCACCGATCCCGCACCCACTGCTGTCTTCACCGCTCAGAACTTCGCCACCATTGGAGCGGTCCATGCCCTCCACGATCTCGGGCTGCAGCACAAGGTCGCCCTCGTCGGATTCGACGACGTGGACCTGGCCGGGGCCGTCGATCCCGGCCTCACCGTGGTCCCCCAAGAACCACGCCAACTCGGACGCCGGGCAGCCGAACTGCTCTTCGAACGAATCGACGGTCTCGACCATCCCCGCCGAAACGAAATCATCGACCACCGCCTCATCCTGCGAGGCTCCGGCGAAATCCGCCCCGCGTAATTTGGAGCCGTCGGCGAGCCAAATGGTTGTTCGCGCTGTACCAACTAACCAGGCGGGACCAGGGCAACGGAACGATTAGCCCGCCCCACAGGGTGACGCCGGCCAGGATCAGGAGGCCGCCGAGAGCGAGGTTGGCGGTCAGAGACTCGTTGAAGATCACCACACCGCCGACGACTCCGACCACCGGAATCAGATAACCCATGAGCCCGACGCGGCTGGCGGGCGCCAGTTCGCTGGCCTTTAGCGAAGTTATGTAAGTGAGGATGGTCCCCGCCCCCATTACGCCGAGGATGCCCAGCTCTGCCGAATCTGCACCCAGGTTCCAGAGCGGGTGGCCGGTGAACGACGCGGCAGCGATAGCCACGATCGCGGCCCCCGTTTGCATCGGCGCCAGCACTGTCATGGGGTCGTGTCTTATAGCCATTCTTCTCACCCACACGAGCGACGCGCCTGACAACGCTGCGCCGACCAGCGTTGCGACGAAGGCCAGTGTCGATCGGCTGCCCGAGCCGGCCGGCAGACCTGCCAGTACAGCCACACCACCGAAACTGAGGGCAAGCCCGATGACCTTGGCTGTCGAAAAGCGGTCATCACGGAACGCGATATGGGCGGTTATCGCCGTGAAGACCGGGCCGAGCGCCAGAGTCAGGGTGACGAGCGAGGCAGGCAGTTGGCTGAAGCCGATGTTGAAGAGCAGGGCAGGGATTGCTGCGTTGACCGCACCCATTGCCAATCCTTCGCGCCAGGGCGCCGGCGCCTTGCGCGGACGCAAAACGAGGGCGATGACCGCCGACAACCCGAAGGGGACGGCGGCGCAAATGAGCGGGTCCACTCCTCGCGTCGTGAGGTACTTGGTGCAGAGTCCGAGGCTTCCGAACATGAGCCCCGTGAAGATGATGAGGAACCACGCCTTCATAGGCTGGACACCCTGGTCAAGGCGTGGGCTCGCCTTTCCGATCGATCGGCCAGCACCACCCCGGCCAGGATCAGCGCTCCACCGCTGACCAGGCGCCAACCCAGCGGTTCATCGAGGATCAGAACGCCGCCGGCCACGCCGACCAGCGGCACCAGGTAGGCCATCAGGGCAACTCTGGCGGCGGTGGTCAATTCGGAGAGCCACAGCAGGGCGCCGAACGGGAGAGTCGTGGCGGCAATCCCGAGGAGAGCGATGAGGCCCCACGAACCGAGATCCATCCGACCGATTCCTTCAATGCTTCCGGAGGCCAGAGCGGCAACCAGAACGACACTCGCAGCTGCCACGAACTGTGGGAGCACGAGCTCGGCGGCTGGAGTAACCAGCGCAAAGCGCCGCGTCAAGGCTCCTCCGGCACCGGCCGCAAGCACCCCCAGCACCACCAGGGCGAGTCCCAGGGCAGGTTTGGTTCCGGGTCCGCCTTCCCCTTCGACCAGAAGCCCGGTTCCTAGCAGTGCGAGGATGAAGCCCGGGACCAGGCCACGGTGCATCCGTTCGCCATCGATCAGATGATGGGCAAAGGCAACCGTGGTCAGCGGGATGAGCCCGACCAGAAGCGCAGTGACCGAAGCCGATAGATGCTCGAGTCCGATGGTCATCAGGATCGAGGGCGCGGCCATGTTGATGACTCCGAGCAGCGAACCTTTTCGCCACGTGTCCACCTTGAGACGCCCGAGCTTGCCGGCGGCCGCCAGCACCGCCACGAGGCTGATGACTGCGAACAGAAAGCGGATGGGCAGCAGTTCGAGGGCGTTGACACCGCGGCCGAGGATCACCTTGGCCAGCACGTTTCCGACCCCGAATCCGAGGGTGGCGGCGACGAAGGCCACGCCCGGGGCGTGCGGAATCAGCGGTCGAAGGCGCATCCTCCAACTCTACGGCCATCAGCCGGGATCCTTGAAAGGCCGCAGCTGAGAGGCCGCGATCCGTGGCTCCTGGAATCGGGCTCCTGGAATCGGGCCCGGCCTACCATCGGTGGCAATGGCTTTGGCAGCGCTTGCACGCGGGAATCTTCCCGGCACCGACAACGATCGCCGGGTGTCCATTCTGCCCGGGCGGATCACGACGCCGACCCTGGCGTCGTTCGTCCGATCGGTGGCGAGTGTCGACGAGGTGGGTGTCACGGAGCGGGTTGCCTCCCTCGGCACCAGGTCGATCAAGAAGGACTCGAAGATGGACGCCCTGATCCTTGCGGTCCGGATGATGGATCTGACGACGCTGGAGGGCAAGGACACTCCCGGCAAGGTGGCCCAAATGTCGTCCAAAGCGATTCGCCCCGACCCGGTCGATTCGTCGGTGCCTTCGGTGGCGGCAGTCTGCGTCTATCCGGCGATGGTGCCCTACGCCCTTGAGGCGGTGGCGGGATCGGGGGTAAAAGTCGCGTCGGTGGCTACCTACTTCCCCTCCGGACAGATCGACACAAAATCCAAGGTGGTCGAGGTCTCATCGGTCGTGACGCTTGGGGCCGACGAGGTCGACATGGTCATCGATCGGGGAGCCTTCCTTGCGGGCGCCTACTTCAAGGTCTTCGATGAGATTCGCCAGGTCAAGGAAGCCTGTGGCGATCAGGCCCACCTCAAGGTCATCCTGGAGACCGGTGAACTGGGTGGGCTCGACGACGTCCGTCGGGCATCCATGCTGGCCATGGCGGCCGGAGCCGATTTCATCAAGACCTCAACCGGCAAGGTCCAGCCAGCCGCCACCCTGCCCGTCACGCTGGTGATGCTGGAAGCCATCCGGGATTTCTACGGCGCCACCGGTGTTCAGGTCGGAATGAAGCCAGCCGGAGGGATTCGAACCGCCAAGGACGCCATCCGATATCTGGTCGTGCTCAACGAGACCCTCGGCTCTGCCTGGATGACCCCGGATTGGTTCCGCTTCGGCGCCTCCACTTTGCTCAACGACGTGCTGATGCAGATCCGATGGTTGAAGACCGGTCGCTATCAATCAGCCGATTACTTCACTAAGGACTAGGAGTGGTGCGTGGTGAGTTGTGAGTAGGAATCTCCATGGCCAAAGCTGAGCTGCTGCAGGCACCGAGCCCACCGCTCGACTGGAAGTACGCCCCTTCGCGGGAGTCGACCGACATCGTTTCGTTGAACGAGCGGTATGGACTCTTTATTGGCGGCGCGTTCCGGGCGCCGCTTTCGAAGAAGTACTTCCCCACGATCAATCCGGCAACCGAGAAACCCCTGGCCGAAGTCGCCGAGGCGGGGGAGAAGGACGTCAACCGTGCCGTCAAGGCGGCTCGCTCGGCCTACGACGATTCCTGGGGTTCGATGCCGGGCAAGGAGCGGGCCAAGTATCTCTTTCGAATCGCCCGCATGGTCCAGGAGCGCTCGCGGGAACTCGCTGTGCTCGAGACCATGGACGGTGGCAAGCCGATCAAAGAGTCGCGCGATGTCGACTTGCCACTCGTGGCAGCCCACTTCTTCTATTACGCCGGATGGGCCGACAAACTCGAGTACGCGTTTCCCGGGCTCGACCCGAAGCCCCTAGGGGTGGCCGGCCAGGTGATCCCGTGGAATTTCCCCATGATGATGCTCGCCTGGAAGGTCGCTCCAGCGTTGGCAACGGGCAACACTGTCGTGTTGAAGCCGGCCGAGACCACGCCGTTGTCGGCGCTGACCTTCGCCGCCCTCGCGGCCGAGGCCGGCCTGCCTCCGGGGGTTCTTAACGTCATTACCGGCGCCGGTGCCACCGGGTCGAGCCTGGTCAATCACCCCGACGTCGACAAGGTTGCCTTTACCGGCTCGACAGCAGTCGGCAAGCTCATTCGCAACAGCCTGGCCGGGACGGGCAAGAAGGTCACCCTTGAATTGGGTGGCAAGGCTGCCCACGTCATCTTCGATGACGCTCCAATTGATCAGGCGATCGAGGGAGTCATAAACGGCATCTTCTTCAACCAGGGGCACGTCTGTTGCGCGGGAAGCCGTCTCTTCGTCCAGGAATCCATCCACGATCGGTTCGTCGACAAGCTGAAGCGACGATTGTCAACGTTGCGGGTTGGTGATCCCCTCGATAAGAACACGGACGTGGGGGCGATCAACTCGGCCGAGCAGCTTGCCAAGATCTCCGAACTTGTCGAGATCGGGCGAGCCGAGGGAGCCGAAATGTTCCAGCCCGATTGCGTGCTGCCGCGCAACGGCTTCTTCTTCAGGCCAACCCTCTTCACCGGTGTGAGTCAGAGTCATCGTATCGCCCAGGAAGAGATCTTCGGACCGGTCCTCTCGATCATGAGTTTCCGGACTCCGGAAGAAGCGATCGAGAAGGCCAACAACACGCCGTACGGCTTGTCGGCCGGCGTGTGGACATCCAAGGGGTCACGGATTCTGTGGATGGCCGACCGGCTTCAAGCCGGTGTTGTGTGGGCCAACACGTACAACAAATTCGATCCCGCCTCCCCGTTCGGCGGTTACAAGGAGTCCGGTTTCGGACGCGAAGGCGGACGTCATGGCTTGTTGGCCTACCTCCAGGGAATCTCATGAGCCGCCTGGATGTCCGCAAGACCTACAAGCTCTACATCAACGGCGAATTCCCGCGATCCGAGTCGGGGCGCACCTACCCGGCGCTCGATTCGGATGGCGAGGTACTAGCCCGGGTGGCGCTGGCTTCACGCAAGGATCTTCGTGAAGCCGTGCGGGCGGCCCGGACCGCTCAGGCCAAATGGGCCGAGAGATCCGGCTACAACCGCGGCCAGATCCTCTACCGGATTGCGGAGATTATGGAAGACCGCAGGGCAACCTTCGAGGAGCAACTCGAGGATGGCGGGGCTACCGCGGTCCGGGCCCGAACTGAGGTTGCCAATTCGATCGATCGGATGGTCTGGTACGCAGGGTGGGCCGACAAGTTCTCGCAGGTGTTCGGCAACCTCAATCCGGTGGCTGGGCCGTTCTTCAACATCTCGGCACCCGAGCCAACCGGCGTGGTGGGAGTGATTGCGCCCCGTGCTCCGTCACTTTTGGGCCTGGTTTCCCGGTTGGCTCCTGTGATCGTGAGCGGCAACGCCGCGGTGGTGCTCGCGTCGGAGACTCAACCCATGCCCGCCATCACCTTTGCCGAGGTGCTGGAGTCGAGCGATGTTCCCCCCGGAGTGGTCAACGTCCTGACAGGAAGCCAATCAGAGCTGGCACCGTGGTTGGCCGACCACATGGACGTCAACGCCATCGACCTGGCAGGAGCCGACGACCACCTGCGTCTCCGGATCGAACAGGGAGCAGTACACAACGTGAAAAGGTTGATTGGCACCGACGGGAACTTGGACGGGCAATCCCCGTATCTGATCGCTGCGTTCACCGAAACGAAAACGGTCTGGCACCCGAAGGGACTTTAAGAATCGTGGTGCGTGGTACGTGGCGCGTGGTACGTTCAAGAAGGGGATACCGACTCTCTGGTCACTGCGCCCCGGACCACGATTCCCGGATCTAGACGTACCACGCACCACGTATCACTTTCTTCCTGAACGCACCACTCACCACCTCCCACGCACCACTTTTCGGTTACTCCAGATACCCTGCCATCGTGGATCACCGTGTCGTCGCCGTGGACTTCCCACTGGCTCTGCGGGCCACACTGGCTCCGCTGGGCGGGCACTTTCGGCCGGACGGTTGGTGGGCACCGATGCGGACCCCGGACGGGCCAGCCACGTTGCACCTTCGCCGCACCGGCACCGCCGTCGAGGTCGCCGCCTACGGCCCGGGAATGACGTGGGCACTCGAGTCGGTCCCGGGTCTCATCGGCATCGACGACCACCCGGAGGACTTCCGCACGAGGCATCCCCTCGTCGGTGAATTGCACCGTCGCAACCCCGGGTTGAGGATCGGCCAGACGGGCCGTGTATTTGATGCTCTCCTCGTCGCGATCGTGGCCCAAAAGGTGACTGGCAAGGAAGCCAGCAGGGGAATGAGAGAACTCACTCGCACGTATTCATCACCGGCGCCAGGCCCGATGCCGTTGCAGCTTCCTCCCGATCCGGAGCAACTGGCTGCTGTCACCTACTTCGATATTCATCCACTCGGAATCGAGCAACGAAGAGCGGACACGATCCGCAGGGTTGCCTCCGACGTCGTTCGCATCGAGCGACTGGCCGGCGCGAGTTCGGCGGACGCTTGTACCTACCTCGAGCGCATTCGCGGGATCGGCGTGTGGACTTCGGCCGAGACCGTGGTCGTGAGTCATGGTGACAGCGACGCCGTGTCGGTGGGCGACTTCCACCACAAGAACGAAGTGGCCTGGCACCTCACCGGGCGACCCCGCGGGACCGACGAGGCGATGGTCAAGCTGCTCGAGGAGTTCAGACCCCACCGAGCGAGGGTTATGCGGCTTCTGGCCACCCTCGGTCACGCTCCCGCCTTCGGCCCCCGCATGCCGATCAGATCGATCGCGGAGATCTAGGAGTTCCTGTCCCCCCGCAAGCGGGGGGACAGCACCACGCTTCATGGCTCCTCTATAAATTCCACTATCAGGTCGGACACCAGAGTGGGGTTTTTGGCATCCATGTGGGTAGCGCCGGGGAGTTCTTCCAAGATCACGTCGAGGCCTGCTTCCTCGGCACCTTCCGCCAGGAGTTCACTCGATCGAATCGGGACCAGGTCGTCGTCGGTGCCGTGGATCAACAACATCCTCAGGCCGGGGTTGTCATCGAGGTAGGAGTAGGGACTCCCTGCCTCCCACGGAGCGGAATCCTCCTCCAACCTCGTCCCGAAGTATCCAGTGAGGACAGCTGAATAGAGGGTCGGATCGTAAGGCCCGGCCAGGCCCACAAACCGATCGACCACCACCCCCCCGCCGACATCGCAGTCCTGGCCGAAGAGGTCGCCAGCGAGACTCACCACCGATCCGATGTGGGCGCCGGCCGAATGGGCGACCACCGTCAATGGTCCGGTCGAGGTCGTGTACTCCGGTGCCTTCGAAAGCGCGAACCGGATATCGCAGGCAACATCGTCGAAGCTCTCCGGGTAACCACCGGCCGAGGTTCGATAGGTGGAGTTGAATACCACGATGCCGGCCGAAGCCAGGGAGTCGGCAAGCGGTTCCATCGAGGCAGGGCTTCCTCCGAACCAACCACCTCCATGCAGCGTCACCACCACCGGATAGTCACCAACTTCTTCGGGTCCGTAGATCTCGATTGGAAGCCCTGCCACCAGGTCGATCCCGATACGGTTCTCCGGTCCAGTGGTCGTCGTTGCCTCGGCGCTCGATGTTGCCGGCGCCTCCGACGCCGTTATTGTTGTAGGGCCTGTCGCCGACGAACACGCGCCGACGATCATCACGGCCAGCACCGGCCATCGGATCGATCTCAATGTGGCAACAAGCGGGCCGCAGCTTCGTCGAGCAGCCATGTGACCGCGGGAGGGCCCTCGGCTACCACAGTGGCCGGATACGACTCTCCGGCCATGATCTCGGCGACCCGCTCAGCTTTCCGTTCTCCCTCGACCATGAAGAAGATTTCGCGAGCCGTTCGCAAAAAGGGATACGTGGCGGTCAGCCGCCAGGTGTCGAGCGTTTCGACGAAGTTGGCGACGAACCACCTTCGCTCAGCCTTGAGGGCAGCTGTGTCCGGAAACAGGGATGCGGTATGCCCGTCATCGCCGAGACCGAGAAGCACGAGGTCGGGCGGGTGATCGGCCGGATGGATCGAACGCAATATGGCCTCGTAGTGTGCGGCCGATTCCTCCGGTTCGAGCCAGGGGGCCCAGCGCGGCCGATGGAACGTCGCGTTGACGTGATCGAACACGGCCTCGGCGGCCATGCGCCCGTTCGAGTCTTCGTGGTTCAATGGCACCCAGCGCTCGTCGGCGACCCACACATCGACCCGGTCCCAGTGACATCGGAGGCCCCGCATATTGCGGTAGGTCGGCATCGGCGATGAGCCGCCTGCCAGACCCAGCGAAACCCGCGGTCCGGGCGCGTCATGCAGCCTGCCGGCGATCAGTTCGGCCGCCCCCGTCGCCAGCGCCGTCGGATCGGCGAACACCTCCACACCGACGGTGGTCATGAAACCTCCGGCAGAGCGAGCCTCAGATGCTGTTGGACTTCCTCGAGCCCGGCCGTGTAGGCGGTGAGTTCCTCGCGTAGGCGGCGGATCTCGTCGATCGTCTGATCGGGACCGGTCGAAGTCAGGGCGATCGAGTGGGCTTTGACGGCCAACGTGTCGATACCGGTGGTGGTGGCGAGAATCCGTGACACCACGTCGTCGCGGCGGCGCCGGATACCCGTGACCTCGGTGATCTGGGCCTCGATCTCCTCCCGGACCGGGCCGGCTGCCAGGTTCTGAAGACGGCCATCGAGCTGACGCTCGTCGACGGTCCCGAGGAAGCGATCAGCCCGTTGAACCCATACGACCGAGTCGTACATGCGCCGAAGCGTCTCGGTGACCCGGGCCATCAGACCCTCGTTTTCTCCGCCCTGCCAGCTCTCCATGGCCTGTTCCAGCCGATCTCTGGCTTCGAGAGCGGACACCATCAGAGTGAGATGCTCGGGACCGAGCACCGACAGGTCCCGATCGAACTCCGGTGCGACCATCTTGGCGGCCAGCCTGGGATCGCGCAGGTGGAGCAGAGCGGATGTCACGAAGCCCACCGCTCCCGCCCCGGCGATGAAGGCCATCGGGATGCCAAGTACCACCCCGGCTCCCACGAGGCCAACGGTGGCAGCGACCCCGGCCGGTCGAAACATTGCTCGCAACAGCCGTTGGCTCTTGCGCGTTACCGGGTTGTAGCGGAAGACGCTTCCCAATCGGTCTGGCCCAGTCTTGTTTGCCATTTGTCAGAAGTTCGAGATCACCTGTTGGAACACCGCTCGGATCGTCAGAGGGTTGGTCGCCTGATAGAGGCGGGCCTGCGAGGCATTGGCTATCGCGGTCAACTCATTGATGGAAGCATCCTGCCCGTAGGCGACCGGGAACACCCGGACGACATCCCTCTCGTTCGATCCGAGAAAGCTGACCAGCGGGTCGAGCTCACAGCCGGGGGGATTGTCATCGCACATCCCGTCGGTCAACAACAGCACTGCGTTGATCTTGGTCTGGTCGAAGTTATCCCTCACCGCTTGAACCGCAGCCATCGTCGAGTCGTATAAACCGGTGCCACCTTCGGCCTGCAAACCGGAAATGGTGTCTTCGAGCTCATCCCGTATCTCAGATACCGGGGCCGGGGGAATGAGTTCGAGGTAGTCCTTGTCCCCATCGAGATTGGTCGAGAACACCCAGAGTCCTATCTCGTCCTCCGGCTTGAACTCACCGAGGCTCGAAATCACGGCTTCTTTGGCAAGCTCCAGCTTCGAAAATCCATCGCCGCCGAGGTCGGCCATTGATCCGGAGACGTCAAAGAGGATGATTACCCGGGCGGTTTTGCGGTTTGCCTCCCAGTTCTCGACAAGAGCCGTGAGGACCTCCGGGGTCGGGGTGGCGAATTCGGTGTCGGGCTTTCCGGGGTTGAGCCCGTTGGCGATATTTATCGGGTCGCCGATCGCAACCGCAGGGTTTCCCGGTCGGAACCCGAACTCCAGAACCGCCCGCTGGTTCTCGGGGTCATCGATTACAAAAGTGCGGAATGCCGTTGCAGCTTGGCGAGCCACGTCAGTGACCCAGTCGGCATCGAGGATGAAGGCGGGATTGTCCGAATAGAGGGTGCCCTCGCTGGGGTAAACCGCCACCAACGGCACCCGTGGCGCTGGGCCGGGGGTGCCGGTGTCGGCGGGATCGCCCCGGTTGTAGGCAAGGATCGAGACCTCTTCGACCGCAACAGCGGAGGCATAGGTAAGACCCCGACCCTCCTGGTCGGCCCTGTACATGTTGTCGAGGAAGGTCAGGGTTGTGTCCCCGTAATGCACGGTGGCGGCCTCGACGCCCCGGACGAACTCGACTACGTCGGGATCCGTCAGGTCTGCCTCGGTGAGACCGGAGGTCTTGCCGGTGGCGGCGTAGTAGATGGCAGCGGTGGCCGAGAGGCCGGAAGTTGAGAAGTTGGGGTTGGTTTTGCCGAGGCGGAAGTCACCCCACTCGGGATGATCGAGCGATCCCCACCCCTCAGGATCGGAGGCGAGAGCGAGGATGTCCGACCACCCGATCTCAGCCTCAGGCCAACCCAGCGCTTCGGCCATCGGTCGGGGCATTCCCAGCACCAGGGGAGTAAGCATGATCCGTTGGAAGTCGTTGGCAATCGGCGGCAGTCCCTGTTCCGACAACCGCTGGTTGACGATCGCTCCCCAGGTGCTCGCTGACGGACTCCACATAACCGGGGCCGGCCCGGCCGAACCGTCCGCCGGCCAGCCTTCGGCGAGCATCCGGGCCGCCGTCCCGGACGAGACCCGGTAAACGGTGATCGCCGCGCATTCACCGCCGAACTCCTGACCCGTGGCGTTGAAGGTCTCGGCCAATCCGGTGAGCAAGGTGAATTTCTCCGGAGAGGTGGCGACCGGGACCTCGGTGCACCCTGAGGGCACTGAGTTGTTGGTGGTGGTGTCGGTGTCGGTGCCAGATGTGCAAGCGCCAATCAGAAGGACGACAAGGAGGAGGTGAACGATTCGGTTTCGGGTCATGAGTACCTCATCCTCCCACTACTGACTGCCAACTCGATATCAGAGCCGGCTTCTCAGGCTCAGTCAGAGCCGGCAGTTCCGCCCCTGGCGTCCCAAGGTCTCGCAGGAGATTGGTGGCTTCTCCCGCCGGAGGTCTCAGGCCCAGGCTACCGAGTAGTTCCTGGATTTCTGGTGTCAATAGGCGCTCCATCAGGTTCCGGACCGCACGACCCTCGCCGTAGGCGGCGATCGTCAAAAAAGGCCCCGGGTCAGGGTAAAAGACAACCAGGCGCCCAGCTCGGCCCCGGGCATTCTCCATTTGCGAGGCAATCGCCGCCTCCGAAGCAACTACCGCGTCTGCTCGGCTCGGGAAGAGGACCAGGTCGGCGACGAGCTGTCCGCCATCGGGGGCCTGCAATCGAACCAATTCTCCGAATCCTGCGGGGGGATTGGCGCCGGCCACCAACCGCCACGCCTCCAGATCGGCGATGCCTTCGGTGGGGTCGGCTAGGCCCATCAGCATCGTGCCCCAGGCCGAGGGACCACCTAACTCCTCCCATGTCTGACCGGCGTTGTCGACGAGGCACTGGATGTCAATTGCCCCGCAAGTGTCTTCCAGAGTCGGGGCCCGTTCACCCCAGATCGCTATGGCGATGGGGGTCCTGGCAAACGGCTGCGCCGCCACTTCGGCTGGCAAATCGCCGGCGAAGTCGATGACGAAAGTATCGGCGGGGACCTCTCCCTGAGGTAGCGACCTACGGGAGGTGCCGAGAACTTGAGCCAATCCATCACAAGCAAGCTGCAGGGCCGGCGGGCACGCCAGGGCCACATCTGGGTTCTCGACACCGGTAACCGTCGTTGTGGATGACGACGGTGATCCATCCCTCGTGGCCACCCAGCCGATTGCCAGAACCAGACCACCAACCGCAAGGGCGACCAGACCGGCACGCCAGCCGCTCATGTTTGGCCAGGAGAGACGCCAGACGCCAGACGCCGCACGCCAGACGAAGCCTCGAACCTCGAACCTTGAACCTCTAACGGCCGGATCGACTCACGGCTCACGCTCACCATTGTTGCTGAATCCCGGTCGATCACTGCACCGATGGTAGGTGTCAACGGGTGATCATCACGCCCAGGTAGGACATCCCGGCGACGAGGACCCAGGCGGCCATGCCAAGTGCCAGCGGTCTTCCCCCCAGTTTGCGAAGCCGGCCCAGGTCGACCCCGAACCCCACTCCCACAAGCGAGACGTTGAAGAGGAAACCTTCGACCGGGCTCGTTCCGGACTCCTGGCTGGATCCGATCCGCCAGGTCGAAGGTTTCCT
>JANMST010000224.1:0-5597 GCA_031389635.1 Acidimicrobiia bacterium
AGGGCTTTCTCCTCGCAACAGATTGGACGAGTCCTGGTTGCCGAAGTCGCAGTCGATCACGAGCACGGAATGGCCCTGGCGAGCCGAGGCAAGTGCCGTGTTGATCAGAGAGGTCGACTTGCCGTGTCCCAGGGTGGACGACACCACCATGACCACCTTGGCGCCCTGCGAACGCATCTGGAGTTCGAGGGAGGCAGCCGCGAATCGATACGCCTCGGCCGCCACGGACCGCGGAGCATCTCGCACCGGCAAGCTCGACTCGACCCCTTCCAATTCAAAGTCCGGGATGTCGGCCAGAAGCGGGGCCCCAAGGACCTCCTCCGGCTCGGACCGGTTCCGGAAGGTGAGCAGTCGCGTCGCCAACATGTGGGCGACACCGGAACCGATAGCCAGGCCAATGATCAAGGCGATCGCAAGGACTCGGCTCACGCCGAGACTCGGAAACTCAAAAGCTTCCAGGGCGGGCAGCAGGGACACGACTGCTCCGGGCGCCAGCTCTGCCTCAATCGAAATCTGATCGCGCTGAGTGAGTACCTCTGCTCGACGGGCGATGATGAGATCCGCTTCCTCGTTGAGCGATCGCAGCTGGGGCGAGACTTCCTGGGCGTCTAGAGCTTGTTGATAGACGTCGATCTGGGTCCGGAGGTCGTCGATGGTGATGCGGATCACGTCTAGTCGTTCGACCGAAGTAGTGGTGTTTCGTTCCGCCTGGAGAACGCCGATCTGTGTGATCGCTTCCGAGTGCTGACGCTCCAGAATGGCGAGTCCCACGTTCTCGTCACGGATGGCGCGCAGTTCTTCGGCGATCTCTCCCTGACGCTCATTGAAGGCCTCGAGTTGAGCGTCGATGCGGGCGAGGGCATTTTCGCTGAAGCCCGTCACTTGCAGACGGCTGACCTGGTTGAAAACATCCGTTATGGCATTTGCCTTCAAGACCGCCATGTCCGGGTCGCTGTCGACGAATTCCACAACGAGGATGCTCGAGTCGCCGCTGAACGTCACCGTCGTGCTGGCGATGAGGTCAAACGGTTCGACCAGGATAGGTGGGTCGAGTTGTGCGAGATCTTCCGCGGCCGCCGACGCCACGATGTCGGACCGCAACAACTCCGCTTGACTGGCCACGAAACGGGCGCTTGTGGTCCCGCCGGCGATGGCGGTGGCCGGGTCCTGAACGACGATGGTGACGTCGGCTCCGTAAACAGGTTCGCTCGGGTTGACCACGCCGTAGACGCCGCCAAGGATCACAGCCAGGACGCCGCACCCCAACACAATGTACCAGTAACGCCGCACAGACGTCCACAGACTCTGATCTCGACGTTTGGTCGCGCTACGCCCCTCCGACAGCCCCTGCATCATCAAAAGCCTACTAGTCACCGGTGCCTTTCCAATAGGGCGGAACGACCACAGACGGTCACCTCCGCGACCCGGCCGCGAACTCGACCGCTGCCGCGTATCCGTCGACCATGGCGTCGATCCGCAGCTTCCGAGCCGTGGAAATAGCTCCCTTCCGGAGGTCCGCCAGAAGGTCCGGATCACCGAGCAAACGGGTGACCGCGTCGGCGTGCATCTGGGGCTTGAGATCCGCCAGAACAATGGCGTTCTCGCCATCGGACACGTAATCGAACTCGGGCGTTTGGTCGACGCCGCCACGTCCGGTGGTGATGCAAGGGCGGGTGGCGGCGAAGCCGTGGACACACGTGAGCCCGACCCGCCCGGGGAGCACCAGGAACTCTGAGAGGGCCAGGTAGCGAGCAACCTCATGTTCGTCGTAGATGGCACCCGTAAAGATGACCCTGGCCCGAGAACTGGCCGCCAACGACTCGAGTCGAGGCCGCTCCGGCCCCTCCCCCACGACCACCAGAACCGGAGGATCGGTTATCAGTTCGAGGGCTTCAACAATCACTTCGACGTGCTTTTCGGGAATGAGCTTCCCCAGGAAGAGCACGACCTTCTTGTCGATGCCTAGCCGGGCCTTCAGCTCCTCCACTTCCTGGTCGGTGATGGAGTCAGAGATGCGCTCCAATACCTCTGTGTCGACCGTGTTGTACGACACGAAGACTCGCTCCATAGACCACCCTTCGGCCTCGAGGGCCCGCCGGCCGGTTTCCGTGTAGGAAATGAGGGCATCGGCCGACCTGCGCAGCAACCGGAGCAGGCCGCGCCGGATTCGAGCAATCAGGCCACTCCCCGTGCTGCGGGTCATGAAGCCGATCAAAATCAGGCGCTTGCCGAAAAAACGGTGGACGAACGCAACCACCCACACCGTCAGGTTGTGAACTATTTCGTCGCAGATCAGGACCTGGGCGTCTGATCGCAGCATCGCCAGAGCACCCGACTGCCAGGCAACCCGGTGTCGACCCTTCGGCCAGAAATGATTTACCACCGGTTTGATAGGAACCGGAACGCCTTTCAACGGCTCGGTAGGCGCTCCGAAACCCGGCAGGGCCTGTCCGGCATAGATGGTCAGCGAGATGTCGGACCTTCGTTCCTTCAGCATCCGCAGAAATGGGAGGCGGTAAGGCCTCAAGTCGCTGTTGCTGAGTTGGGCTACCGCTACCTCACGCATAGCCATAGCGCCGGCGGGTTGGCCAACTCGAGGCCCATGCTGCGACCCGGGCGCCACGACTCATTTCCCGGGACCAGCCGTCATCGGCAGAAATCCGAATATCACCTCGATCGAAGCGGATCGCGTTTCCGGAAACGGCGTGGTTGGGGCCCAATCTGACCTGGTTGTCGCTAACAAACGGCAGCGGTCTGTCCTCGATCCCGGTCCACCTAGCGATCTCCTCCATTGTGACCCGGGGGTTGGCCGCAAAGTCCTCGTATCGAACCAACATGCGGGGAATGCCCTGAGCCTTGGAGATCCTCTCGATGGCGAAGTTCCACGCCGACCAGTAGAGACCGGTGACGAAGGAGGGCAGCTTCTTCATCCGCTCTCCTCCCGGCGCGTCGGGGTCGACCTTGTCCCGCCGCCAGGAGAATGCCACGGCCCGGGGATCACGCACGAGGTGGATGACCTGGAGGTCGATCTCTCCGGTCTGATGAAGCAGGAAGGCGTAGGACGGGAACTTCGACGAATCGACGATCACATCGCCGTGCCCGGCCTCGAGCACACCCCGGTACAAGTCGACGAGCGTGCGCCGATACCACTCGAGGTCTTTGCCGTAACGAGCTGAAGAACCCGGTAGGAGCATCACCGGCAGGTGACGCGTTCGGGTGCGTCGGGAAGCTTCATCCAGGGCACGAATCTGGGCCTGGTCGAGGCGGGGCAAGCCCCTTCGCACGGCGTCGGTCCAAAACGGGCATTCGAGAAACCGCTCCCTGCAACTGCACCGGCGGTTCTGAAGAAAGCCCCGCTCCCAGATGAACTTGATTTCGCCGACCGATACCAGGCCCGGCGTGTGACCGAGGATGCCATCGATCAGGGTGCTGCCGCTGCGACCCCATCCGGCGATATAGATAACCCTGATCAAGTGCGTTCCCCGGTTGCGATCTTGAACTTAGGCCCGCGACGAACGGAACGCCCTCGTCGCCACGACCAACGGGTCACGCAACAACCTCAGAATCCTGGGTCGATAAACCGGGGTAACGATCCATCGGGCCAACTGCAGATAGGCCCCGACCTTGCCCCGGGTACTGAGCGAGGAGCGGTCGACAACCTTGGCCAGTTCAGCCAGCCGTCGCCACTGCGGGAACGCTATCGACGACGCCTGGATCGAGGTGTCGAACCACTGGCGGCGGTGCCACTCGTCTGGAAAGGTCTTGGTGGAGTTGGTCGCATGACCACGGCGAAAGAACAGGAGTTCGTCAACCTGGCGCCACGGTCCGGCCAGAGCCATCTCCGCCAAGAACGTACGGTCGGCCCCGGTGTAACGGCCCAGGATCTCGCGGCCCTCGATCGCCTCCCGGCGCATCACCCCGAACACCGGGGTAGCCCAGTTGGGACGGCAGCTGATGAGGCCAAAACGCTTGATCGGGTTCGATGACGACATCCCTTTCAGGTGCCCATCGATCTCGGCCCCCTTGGTGCTGTTGTCATCGATCGAAAGGACCCTGGTGATCGCGACAACCACCTTGGGGTTTGCCTCCAACTCCCCGACGCAGCGCTCGATCAGGGTCGGGGCCATCTCGTCGTCGTGGGCGGCCACCCTGAAGTACTTGCCGGTGGTCGAGCGAAGCACGAACGCATGGTTGGCCGAGGCTCCGAGGTTGGTCGGGTGCCGGTGGTAGCGAATGCGGTCGTCCCTGGCGGCAAACTCCCGGCAGATGGCCTCGGTCCCGTCGGTCGAGGCGTTGTCGGCTATGAAGATTTCCAGGTTCTTGTACGTTTGGTTTGTGACCGACTCGAGGGCCCGACGGAGGTAGTTCTCGCCGTTGTAGACCGGAACGCCGATCGAAACCAAAGGCAAGTGGCCCAAAGTTAAGTCGGCCCGCGCAGACTCGCCCATTCCCCATCCCTTTCATCACAGAGCTTCCCACCGGCAGGCTACAACTCCCAAGGAGAGCCACCAAGGGCCTTGTGACCCAACCCCGTCGGCCGCCGGACCAGTGAATGGTGGGCCAGTTCGGGCCGCACCGACGAATCGGTCGTTTAGGTCAACCGACCTAAACATGGGGCTCCGGGGCACTAATAGACTCCCCTTAGTGGGTGTGGGATTCCGTTGCGGGAGGTGACTGCTGGCCGTCCATACGGGCTATGGCCCGTGTTATTTCCGACCAGCTATTGCCGACCAGGTCCGGGATCGAACTCGGGCCAGGCCCTCACCCTCGCGGGCGAACAGATATTCGGACGGGGCTGAGCTATGAAAGTCGTAATCCTGGCGGGCGGAGTCGGAAGCCGCCTGGCCGACCAAACCGAGGCCGGTCCCAAACCGATGGTCGAAATCGGCGGGCACCCCATCCTCTGGCACATTATGCGCCACTACGTCCACTACGGATTCAGGGACTTCGTAGTGGCCGTCGGCTACAAGGGCTACCAGATCAAGCGCTACCTCATGGACTACTACACCTCGGAGCGCGACGTTCGGATCAATGTCGGCTCGGGAGCGGTGGACTTTCTCACGGAGAACACCCCCGAGGACTGGGTGGTCGACGTCATCAACACCGGTCTCTGGACCGAAACGGGAGGTCGGGTCATGCGACTCGCCCCGTTGCTGGGTGACGAGACCTTCATGCTGACCTTCGGTGACGGAGTCTCCGACGTCGACCTCAACGCCCTCCTGGAGTGCCATCGGACTCACGGTCGCCTGGCCACCGTGACGGCAGTGCATCCACCCCCTCGCTTCGGCGAACTTCACCTCGACCAGGACGAGGTCGTCGAGTTGGCGGAGAAGCCGGTGGAGTCGGGCTGGGTCAACGGCGGGTACATGGTCATGGAACCAGGTGTCTTCGAGTACATCGATGGTGACGAAACCCCGCTCTCACCCGAGCCGATGCGACGCCTGGCCAAGGACGGTCAGCTGACCGCCTATTCCCACAAGGGTTTCTGGCAGGCGGTCGACACGCTGCGCGACAAGGCCCTCCTCGAGCAGTTGTGGGCCGGCGGCTCCCCGCCGTGGCGAGTCTGGGAATGAAGCCTGGCGAGTTTGGTAATGAAC
>JANMST010000225.1:0-2060 GCA_031389635.1 Acidimicrobiia bacterium
TGGTGCGTTGTGCGTGGTGCGTCCGAACTTCTTCGGTTCGAAACCCACCACTTACCACTCACCACTCACCACTCCACCACCGAAGGTGGCGCCATGAGAGGTCGGCCGCTTCTCTTTCCTTCGTACGAGGCGGACTCGGCGATCTTTCCATCGACCACCAAGAAGGTGGCCATGGTGCTCTTCTTCCTCCTCGCCTTGACTCTTCCCCTGCAATTGGTCCCCGGCCTCAAGTGGCTCGGCGAGAACGTCTGGATGGTGATCCTCGGGCAGGCTCTGATCTTTGCCATCGGAGCCCTCGGCCTCAACATTCTCACCGGCATGGCCGGTCAGGTATCTCTTGGTCACGCCTTCTTCATGGGTGTGGGTGCCTACACCGCGGTGGTCCTCGGCGGCGAGCAGAGCAATTCACTGGTCGGACTGGGGCTTCCGATGTGGATCTGGCTTCCGGCCGCCGGGGTGGTGGCATCTCTGATCGGCGCCCTGGTTGCTCCCACGGCCGTGCGAGTCCGCGGTCTCTACCTGGCGTTCGTGACCATCGCTCTCGTGTTCGTCGGCGACCATGTGTTCCGGAACCTGAGGAGTGTGTCGGGCGGTCCCGGCATCGGTCGCGAGTGGCCGCCGATCGAACTCAAGCTCTGGAAGGAAGAGACCTCACTCCTGAACCTCAGCGCCGACGGTTCCTGGTTTGGTGTGGAGTTGAGTCGTCAGGCCAAGCAGTTCTTGTTTCTGGTGGTGATCTCGTCGGTGTTCGCCCTTGCCCACAAGAACCTCGCCCGCACCCGGGTCGGCCGGGCGTTCGCGGCCATACGCGACCGCGACATTGCAGCTGAGGTGATGGGGGTCAACGAGGTCCGGTACAAAGCGCTCGCCTTCGCCCTGTCGTCATTCTTCGCGGGCGCCGCCGGCGCCCTCCTGGCTGCATTCTTCGGAAGCCGAGTTCCGGAGGCATGGGATCTGTTGCTCTCGGTCCAGTTCATCGCCATCATCCTCATCGGGGGGGCCGGAACTACGGCGGGAGTGCTGCTCGGATCCTTCTTTGTGGTGATGGTTCCTCGCCTGGTCGAGACTTTCACGGGATGGCTCGCCGATCTGACCGGTGAGACCGGACCCCTCTCGGTGGTGGCCAATTTCATCCTTGCGACCGGTCCGGCCGATTTCGGTCTGGTCGGCACCACCCCGGTCGGGCCAGGATTGTCAGTCTTTCAGCTCAATCTGGTGCTCTATGGCGCGCTTATCGTGCTATTCCTGATATTCGAACCACTAGGCCTGTTCGGTTTGTGGCTCCGGATTCGCAACTATTGGAAAGGCTGGCCCTTTACCTACTGAGTTTCAGCGTCCGTATCGGATACGAGCGCACCCCGCAATCGAAAGCAACGAGGAGGACGAATGAGACAAATAAACCGATCACTGGCGCTAGTTCTGGCGCTGGCGTTGGTGCTGGTGGCCTGCGGCGACAGCGGCGGGGAGACCACCACCACTGGCGCCGCCACCACCACGACAGCCGCCGCCACGACGACCACGGCCGGCGAGACCACGACAACAGGAAGCGACGTGACGTTCGACGTCGGCGTCACCGAAGACACGATCACGGTCGGACTTCTGGCCGATCTGAGCGGTCCGTTCGCTCCGCTGGTCCAGGACATCGTCGCCGCCCAAGAGGTCTACTGGGATCTCGTCAACGACGGTGGCGGGATTGCCGGGCGTCAGATCGAGGTGATCGTCGAGGACACCGCCTACAACCCCGACCAGCACCGGACCAAGTACGAAGGGATGCGCGACAGCATTGCCATGCTGAGCCAGTCGACCGGGTCACCGCAGACTGCGGGTGTGATCGACCTGATGCTGGAAGACGACATGGTGGCGATTCCGCTGACCTGGTACTCAGGATGGGGCGACCCCTCCTTTGACGAGAGCACGGTCCTTGAGCAGCAGACCAACTACTGCTTAGAGGCGATGAACGTGGTCGAGTATCTCTCGGGCGGGTTCGAGGCTGCCAACGGGGCGCCTCCCACCTGGGCGGTCGTCTCGTTCCCGGGTGAGTACGGACAGGACGGGGCTTT
>JANMST010000229.1:0-7473 GCA_031389635.1 Acidimicrobiia bacterium
ACCATGATGATGTCGACGGCCGTGGCCAGGTCCTCGAGAGAATCGGCCACCTCGGCACCTTTGATCGCCTCGGCCTTGGCCCGGGTGCGGTTCCAGACGGTGAGTTGGTGACCCTTGGCGATCAGGTTGGAGGCCATGCCCGATCCCATGATCCCGATTCCCGCGAAGCCGACGCGATCTGTCATTCGAGTTTGCTCATCGGTAGAGCACGATATCGGTTAGCTTGAACGCCCGTGACCGAACCGGAATCTCGCCCGCGGGGCTCCAGCCTGAGTTGGGCGATGATCATCCTCTGGGTGCTGATGATCCTGACCGTTTTGGGCGTGATATTCGGCGTCCGTGCGGTGATCAACCGCATCCCGACGATCGACGATGTCACGTCGGCTCTCGCCCCGGAGCCGTTCGAGAACATCGGCCCCACTGTGGTTCGTAGCATTCGCAGCCTTGCCAACCTCACCACCGTCGAGTACGTCGAGTACACGATTGTCGAAAAGGGAACCCAATCGGGCATCCTCAACTGGGCCACCGGTGACTCGCTGACTCTCTTGGCTGTCGCCCGCATCGGCGCCGGGGTCGATCTCTCAACGCTCGATGCGGATTCCTTCATCGTCAATCAAGACACCGGGGTCGTGACCATCTTCCTCCCGGAGGCGGAGATCCAGTACATCGCGGTCGACAACGAAGCCACCCAGGTACTCGACCGCTCCACCGGCCTCTTCACGAAGGGCGACCCCCGTCTCGAGACCGACGCCCGCCTGGTGGCCGAAGGAGTCCTCCTCGACCAGGCACTGGCGACCGGCATCATCGACGACGCCGCTGACAACGCCATAGAAGTCCTGACCAACTTCCTGCTCGGACTCGGCTACACCGACGTCCGTGTCCAACCCGAAACCTAAGGTTATAGGCCGCGGTTTCCACGGCACATTGCCTTCAGATTCGGATGCCTCGTGCAACCACCGGCAATCTCAAGGCTGTAGGCCGCGGTTTCCGCGGCCTATAACCTTAGGTTCGCGGTTCGACGACGACGAGGACGGTGCCCGCTTCGACTTGGTCGCCGGGGGCGGCTGTCACTGAGCGGACCACTCCGTCGTAGGGAGCGCGCAGGCTGTGCTCCATCTTCATGGCTTCGAGCACGATGACGACTTGCCCGTCGGTGACGTCATCGCCTTCCCCCACCAATACCTTGACGATCCGGCCCGGCATCGGTGCGTGCAGCGATCCGGGGTCGTCCTCGCGGGCGGCTTCGGGGAATTGGGGCCGTTCGACCAGCCGCACATATCCGCCGGGCCCGTCGACATGATGGACCCAGCCGTTGCGGGCGACATCGAACCAGCGCAGATGCGGCCCGACCTGCAGGCCTACCCGCTCGGCGTTGATCCCGATCAGATCGACGTCCTCAATGGGTTCGCCGTCGATGGCGATGGTGACGCCGCCTCGAGCCTCGAAGCGATAGCCGACCTTGATGACCGACCCGTCGACCCCGAAGTCCACCTCCTGGAGTTGGGAGGGACTGTTTCTCCATCCGGAAGGTATCGATCCCATCAAATGTGAATTGGCTCTGCGCTCGCTCTGGGCGGCCAGCGCCGCCGCCACTGCGGCGATTCGGATCTCGGTCTGGCCCGGGAGAGAACCCCCAAGGTCGACAGGAGAGTGCCTCTCGAGGAAGTGGGTGTCGATGTCTCCGGAAAGGAACTCGGGGTGGCGAAGGATTCGCACCAGCATCTCGCGGTTGGTGACAAGGCCGTGGATGCGAGCACTCTGGAGACCCTCGGCCAGCAGGGCCGCGGCCTCCTGCCTCGTTTCGGCCCAAGCCACGACCTTGGCGATCATGGGGTCGTAGAAGGATGAGACCTCGCTGCCGCTTTCGACCCCCGAGTCGATCCTGAGACCGGGGAGGATCGGAAATTCGAAGCAATCCAATCGACCCGCCACCGGCAGAAAGTCGTGGAGCGGATCCTCGGCGTAGAGCCTTGCTTCGATCGCGTGTCCCACCATCGCCGGGTTCAAAGCGTCCTCAGGCAGAGCTTCTCCCTGCGCCACGAGCAACTGCAGACGGACGAGGTCGAGGGCGGTGATCTCCTCCGTGACCGGGTGCTCCACCTGCAGGCGCGTGTTCATCTCGAGGAAGAAAAACTGGCTCCCGTCGTAGAGAAACTCGACCGTTCCGGCCCCCACATATCCCACCGAACGAGCGGCGGCGACTGCGGCTGCTCCCATTTGTTCGCGAGTCACGGCATCGATCACCGGAGAGGGGGCTTCTTCGATGATCTTCTGATGACGGCGTTGGATCGAGCACTCCCGTTCGAACATCGGAACGACGTTGCCGTGGGTGTCGCCGAACACCTGGATCTCGATGTGGCGCGGGGCCACCAAATGGCGTTCGAGGAAGACGGTGTCGTCACCAAAGGCCGAGCCGGCCTCGCGGCGAGCGCCATCGACAGCATCGAGGAGATCGCCGGGACCTGCCACGATTCGCATCCCTTTGCCTCCGCCGCCGGCCGAAGCCTTGACCAGAACGGGATATCCGAGGCTCCCGGCCGCGTCGAGAACCCGGTCGCTCTCCAAGCCGCTCATGTCGACCGAAGGCAGTGTCGGGACTCCCGCCTCGCTGACAAGTCGCTTCGACTCGAGCTTGGAGCCCATCGACGCCATCGCCTCGGGAGACGGACCAATCCACGTCAGGCCGGCGTTCAGCACCGCCCGGGCAAAGTCGGCGTTCTCGGCGAGGAACCCGTACCCCGGATGGACCGCGTCGGCCCCGGCGTCAGTGGCGGCATCGATCAACCGGTCGATGGATAGGTACGACTCGGAAGGCGACGCCCCTCCGATCGCCAGAGCCTCATCGGCTTCGAGGACGAACGGCGCCGCGCGATCTACATCGGAAAAGACTGCCACGGTGCCGATCCCCATCGAACGACATGTCCGGAAGATCCGCCGGGCAATCTCCCCCCGGTTGGCGACGAGGACCTTTCGAATCACTGTCGGCGAGGGTAGCCACCCGTCAGCATCGCATCGGTCGGCGCCCTGTCCCCGCTAGCGTCGAAGGCATGAGCCTTCTTGACGCGATCGGCAACACACCGTTGATTCAGCTTCCCGCGAGCCCCGGCAGGGGCGAGATCTGGGTGAAGCTCGAAGGCGGCAACCCCACGGGTTCGTACAAGGATCGGATGGCTCTGGCGATGGTTCGAGGGGCCGAGCAAGCCGGGTGGCTGGCGCCGGGTCAGGCCGTTGTGGAGTACACCGGCGGTAGCACCGGAAGCTCCCTCGCCATGGTTTGCGCCTTGACCGGACATCCATTGCACATCGTCACCTCGGATGCATTCTCGGCAGAGAAGCTGCGAACCATCGAAGCGTTCGGAGCGGTCATGGAGGTGATCCCTTCCCCGGCGGGCATCACTGCCGACCTGATACCCCGGCTGCGGGCTCGGGCGGCTCAGCTCGCCGACGAGGTCGGGGCCTATCAGACCGACCAGTTCAACAATCACGACATGGTCGATGGGTACGAGCAAATGGGGCGGGAGATCGTGGCGATGTTGCCCGGGGCCGACGCGTATTGCTCCTATGTCGGAACTGCAGGTTGCTTCCTCGGTGTAAGCAGGTCGTTGCGGGTCGCATGGCCCGACATCCACCTTGCCGTCGTGGAGCCGGCCGAGTCGGCGGTCATTTCCGGCCAACCCCCCGGAACCCACCGGATCGAGGGCGGGGGAGCCGGTTTCGTCCCACCCCAGCTCTCTCCCGAGCACTACGACGAGGTCATCACCGTCTCGACCAAGGATGCCTTCGCCAAGGCTCGTTCTGCCGCCCGGGACTGGGGTGTGTTCTCGGGTCCGTCGACCGGGGCCAACCTTGTGGCCGCCGAACAGATCGCCACCCGCCTCGGCGCTGGATCGACCGTGGTCACCGTTCAGGTCGACAGCGGTCTCAAGTATCTCGTCGGAGATCTGTATCGATAGCCCCAAATTGGCTGGGTCAAGACGGGCCGCTCAAACCGACCGGCTCAGGCCTCCGTCCACGCGAAGGTTCTGCCCGGTCACGTATCCCGCATCTTTCGAAACGAGAAAAGCCACTGCCCCGGCGATCTCATCCAGCAATCCGTAGCGGCCCATCGGGATCCGGGCTACGTTCTCGGGATTCTCCGGGTAACTCTCGGTGAAGCCAGGAAGGACGTTGTTCATCCTGATCCCTGCCTTGGCATAGCGGTCGGCGTACAGCTTGGTGAAGTCGCCCAGCGCGGCCCGCAAGGAACTCGACACCGGGAACGCAAGATCGGGCTCAAAGGCAGCGAAGGTCGAGATGTTGACGATCGAGCCACCGCCCTGCCGTTCCATGACCGGGGTCACCAGCCTCGCCATCCTCACGACATTGAGGAGGACCAGATCCATGCCGAGGTGCCAGTCGGTGTCGGAGATTGAGAGCAGGTCTCCCTTGGGCGGGTGGCCGGTGTTGTTGACGACGGCATCGATCCGGCCGTAGGTGCTGATTGTTGAATCGACCAACTCGGTGAGAACATCCGGATCGGTGACCGAACCGGTATGGGCGATGGCAACCTCAGGTCCGAGTTGGCCGGCGAGGTCGGCGGCACCTCCGCCGTTGGAGAGGAGCGCCAGCCGGTATCCGTCGGCTGCCAGACGCCTGGCGATCCCGCCGCCGATGCCCTTGCCGGCGGCGGTCACGATCGCTACGAGTCCGGAATTGGAGTGTTCGGGTGCGATGGCCCGAATCTAACGCCTACCCGGCTTGCCCCGAATCCGGGCTCACCTGCAACGACGAAACGTCGACGGCTTCGAAGGCGGAACCGGGGATCGTCTTGAGCTCACCCAGCACGTCGTTGTCCCAGCGGGGATCGGGCGCGCCCGAGACGTACCACGACGAGCCGTTGTCGGCCAGGATCAGGCCGTACTCCTTGAACGCCGTCAGGATCACCTGGATCTCGGGCGCGAAGCTAGAGATGTCGAAGCTTGCCTTGAGGCGGAAGCGCTGGCCCATCGGCGGCAGGTTGAGGTTGGTGTCCGACGATGCGAAGTGACGGGCTGGCCAAACGTAAGCTTGCTGGGTCTCGGAGGCCGTGAAGCGGATGGCGTGGTTGATGTATCCGGCAGCCACCTCGTCATAGGTGACGAGGCCCGGGAAGATCGGGAGCCCGGCGGCGTCAGCCGAGGTCCAGCCATCCGGACGGAGGGCGTTGGAGCGAAGGTCATAAGCGGCGCCCGAAGATGCCTCCCACGACCCGTTCTCCTGGGGCCAGGAGTAGAACAATTCGTACAGGCGGCAGGTGGCGCGGTCGAGGACGATCACATGTCGGTCACCGCCTCCACTCGGCCCGCCTTCGACCGTGGCGGTCGAAGGAATCGGGAACGGTCCGGGGTCGCTCTCGTCGCCGTAGTCGGTGTAGATGATCTCTACCGCCGGCTGGCCGGCTCCGACTTCGGTGACCGGAATCCCGATCGGACTACTCGAACCGGGTGGCCAGACCCCGGAACCGAAGTCCGGATGCATTGTCGTGCTGGTGCCAATCGAGGAGATGTACTGGGCGGAACTGGAATGGACCGGGAGGTTGTCGACCCGGGTGTTCCAGATGTTGTCGGCGGGAAGAATCGCACATCCTGCCGGGACGAGGATCGGCTCCAGCATTTCGGCCCGGGCCAGAAACGTCGCCATTTGATCGCGCAGCACCGGATTGGCGGGACAGAAGCGGTCGGCGGCGCATCCCGTCGTGATCCCCGCTTCAGCGAGAAGGTTGATCTCGGCCTCGAACTGTGACCCCTCGTCGTCGGTGAACCGATCGGTCCCGGGAGCGGCGTAGTTGTAGGCCCTCACCAGAAAGGCCGCCATCAGCTCCCGGGTGATCGTGTCGTTCGGGCAGAAGATCCCGACATTGCAGCCACCGGTGATCCCGGCAGTGGCGAGTCGATTGATCTGATCTTCGAAAATGGAACCGCTGTCGTCGGTGAAGTAGTCGCGATCGGGGGCAGGAAGCTCGAGGGCCCGGGTGAGGAAAGCCGCCATCTGTCCGCGGGTCACTGCCTGAGTCGGGCAGAAGAGCGAAGGGGAAACGGAACAACCGGTTGTGATCCCGGCGGCGAAGATCGCCTCGATGTTGGGTTCGTGGAGGTTGCCGTTGTCGTCGACGAAGGTTCCGCCCGGCCCGAGGGCTGCGGTTGTCAACAGCAGCAGGGCCAGGAGGAGGTAGGGGCGCGCTGACCTCATTGGGACATGATCGGCGCCGGACTGCTTGACCTTGACGGGTCGTAAGATCGAAAGGCAGCAAGGAGGTGTCAGGTGGCTTCGTCGACCATGCTTGCGTTGGGGACTGTGCTCCCCGAGTTCAGCCTTCCGGACGTGCGAACGGCCGCCACGGTCGGATCGGAGGGCTTCGCGGGGCGGCCGTTGCTGGTGGTGTTCCTCTGCGTCCACTGCCCCTATGTCAAGCATATTGAGTTCGTTTTGGCCACATTTGGCCGTGACTACGCCAGCTCTGATTTGGCTGTTGTGGGGATCGCCTCCAACGATGCCGGCAGCCACCCCGAGGACGGTCCCGAGAATCAGGCGAAAGTGGCCGACAAGGTCGGTTACACGTTCCCGGTCCTGTACGACGAGACCCAGGAGGTGGCGAGGGCATTCACCGCGGCTTGCACACCCGACTTCTTTCTGTTCACAGCCGACGGCCGGCTTGCCTATCGCGGTCAGTTTGACGATGCCAGGCCAGGCAACGAAGTCGCGGTCACAGGTGAGAGCCTCCGAGCTGCAGTGGATTCGGTGTTGGAAGGCAAGTCACCATCTAGCGATCAGTTGGCCTCCAGGGGCTGCTCGATCAAATGGCGCTCAGAAACAACGGGCCTTTCGATCGGCCGCTAGGCAGGTCCGAGGTTCGGGCTTGAGGCTTCATGCCCGCTCGATCCGTCACGTGAGACGGGAGACGTGAGACGTGAGACGTGAGACGTGAGACGTGAGACGTGAGACGTGAGACGTCTTCGCCTCACATCCGAAACACGCCGAACTCGGCTGTACCTTTGACTTCGTTGGAGTGGACCGCCGACAGGGCGATGCCCAGCACCGTTCTTGTGTCGCGAGGGTCGAAGAGGCCGTCGTCGCGGATTCGCGCGGTTGAGAAGTAGGCCTGCTCCTCGTATCCGATCTGGGCCTCGATCGACGCCCTCCGCTGTTCGTCGGTCTCGACGTCGAACTCCCGACCCTGCTCCTCAGCCGCCTGGCGGGCGATGATCGACATGACCCCGGCCAGTTGTTTGGGTCCCATCACCGCAACCTTGTGATTGGGCCAACCGAAGACGAAGCGCGGGTTGTAGGACTTGCCTGACATCCCATAGTTGCCCGCCCCGTACGACACCCCTGCCATCAGAGCAATGTGGGGCACGGTCGAATTGGCAACGGCGTTGATCATCTTGGCGCCATCCTTGATGATCCCTCGTTGCTCGTATGACTTCCCCACCATGTAGCCGGTGGTGTTGTGGATGA
>JANMST010000259.1:0-7391 GCA_031389635.1 Acidimicrobiia bacterium
CGGTGCGGTGGTCTCCACCGGTACCGTCGTTTCGATCGGTGCCGTTGTCACCACTGGATTGTCGAGATCAGTGGTGGTGGCGGTCGTTCCATCGCCGGAACCGAATAGCCAAACAACGAAAAGGATCGCGAGCACCACGAGCACGGCCGCTAAGGCCATGCCGCCGTAGTTGGTTCCGGAAGGCGTGACGATGACCTCGCGGTCACGTTCCGTCGACATTCCGGTCCTCGGGTCGTATGTCATTGTTAGTCCCTCCTGTTGGTCGGAGGCTTTGGTACCCGACGAGCCACCACCTCAAACCCGCCCGAAGATCCCCATAGTTATTGGGTTCTTCTGTCCCCCTCTCTTGCGGGGGGACCGATCACCGCTTTGGGCGATCGAGGTGGTGTGCGAACCCCGGACACATTCCTTCCTCACAACGCCGCCGGGTTCGTCTCGACCTTTCGAACTTGAACCTGTCAGATCTATCTGGAGCCGAGGAGGGTCACCATGCCGCCACTGCGTTCGTAGCCCTGGAGGAGGATCTCGTCGGCGCCGGCCACAAGTTGACAAAGGCCGCCGCTGGCCAACTCGGAACTGGCGGTCACCGACCACGAGACGAGATCCGATGAGGCGAGCAACAGGTCGATCTGCATGCCTTGCTGGTTGACACCGGCGTTCTGCACCCAGGTCTGAATGTTGAGGAAAGCGCCCGCCGGTCCGACGCTGGCGGCCGTGATCCACCGGCTGTCGTTGGCTCCGACCCCAGGAAGCGTGGCGATGATGTCGACGGCCCTCCAGGTGGCTCCGTCGTCGTCGGAAACGGCTATCACCGGTGTCGTCAAGAGCTGGCCAATGGCCACGAGCTTCCCATCGGTCATGCCTACGCTCATCACGACGTCCATCAACGGCATGGCTTCGGACTTGGTCCATTCGATGCCGTCGGTGGTTCGCCACAGGCTCAGTGTGGACGGGGCCAGAGCCGAAAACGCGGAGGGTCTCACGACGGCGAAGACGGTGTCGGCAACCGCATATAGATTGTCCACTCCGTGGTCGACGCTAAAGGGGTTCGAGGTCTCTACGAATGTGGCCCCGCCGTCTCTCGACACAAAAGTCTCGATGGCAGCATCGGGCTCGGGTGGCAGCCCGAGCTCTGCCCAGGTCGCCCGCCAGACCACCAGAGGCTGGTTGGCGCCCGATGGACACACCATCCCGACGCACTCTCCCCGCTGGTTGTAATCGACCACCTCGATCCCGGTTGAAGTGCGTTGCGCATACGAGGCGTCGGTCAGGATCCCCGCAGGGACCAGCATGTTGTAGTCGACGAAGTATCTGGTCGATGCGGTCGCGACGACCATTGCGGACCCGGCAGCCACGTGTGGCTGTACTGAGTGCCCGAAGATCTGTCCGAGGTTGACCGGCGGGCGGGCATCGAGTGCGAGTGCGGTCGAGTTCCAGCTCCCACCGCCATCTTCCGAGACCCCAACGCTGATGGCCGACGCGTTGGGATCGGCGACACCCGGAGCGGTGCTGACGACGTACAGGTTTCCTGCGGCTTCAGCGAGATTGCGGAGCCACAGCTCGGTCCCGAGCCCGTCGATTGGTTGCTCAGTCCAGGTCGCTCCATCGTCCGATCGGTAGATGGAGTAGTCGGGTGGAGACCCATCCTGGGGCATCTCTCGCATACTCGGCGAAGTCGACAGGGCATAGAAGGCACCGTCGGAGCCGAGAACAGCAACACTCGAAAAACCGCCGATGGTCGTCGGCTCGGCCGACCAGGTGAGATCGACCTCGACGAACTCGGCTGCCACCGTCTCGGAGTCGGCGAAGATTGGGTCGAACGATTGCGGGCGATTCAAGACCCACACCGTCACCGCGGCAGCGGTCCCGAGAGCCAGCACGGCCCCCAGGATCCACCAGCGGCGCGACGGTTGCTCGCCTTCCTCGGTCATCTGCTTACACACTCCCGGGAGTCGGATTCGGTTCCCTACCCATCGATATTGGCTCCGGCCACTTCGAGAAGCCCGGCAATCTCAGCGAGACCGGGCGCCGCCGGGTCGATCGAAAGCGCTCGTTGATAGGCAGCTACTGCCTGATCGAGATTGCCCAAGGTCACATAGAGCCTGGTCAAATTGGACAGCGGAACTGCACTGGAGGGTGCGAGATCGGCGGCCACCAAGAAGGCCTCCTCGGCGTCACCCAGGGCGCCCGCCATGGCAAAGGCGGTCCCGGCCCGAAGCTGATTCTGACCATTGTTGGGATCGACAGCCAGCAAGCCTTCGTAGAAGACCACCACGCGTTCGACGTCGTCCTCTGATCCGGTCGAGTCTGCAATCGCGAGCAAGATCCTCCCCTTGGTCGCCAGCAGGATCGGGTCGAGCGGTGAAATGGAGAGAGCCCGGTCGATCCGTCCGCTGGCGGCCTGCAGCTCTCCGTCGCCGGCCCTCGCATCGGCAGCAGCCAGCCAATAGCGGATCGAGTCGGGTCTGAGGGTCGTGGCCCGGTCAGTGGCAGAGCCGGCGGCAGCGGGGTTGCGTCGAGCATCCAACACCCGGTGATCGGCCAGTACGTCGAGCGTTCCAACGATCAGAGCTACAACCGCCACCGACCCCAAGAGGATGCCCACCAGGACTGGTGGCTTCGCCACCCTGCCCATCGGCCCCGTGCTGGCGACCACGATGCCGGCGACCAGCCAGAAGATGACATCGATCTCTGCAATCGGAAAGAGAAACTGTTGCTGAACCAGATAGCCGATCACGGCAGCGCCGAATCCCATCAGCAATGGCCTCTGACTCTTGACCGCCTTCCACGACCGCCTGACCATGAACCCTGCGGCAGTGAGATATGCGACTAGTCCGGGCAGGCCGAACATCGCGGCTGTATCGAGGGCGCCGTTGTGAGCGCGGTCAGGGGTGGCCTGACGGGTATACCTGCGCTCGTAGTCGGCGTCGACCACTGACGGGAATGCGAGTCGATAGCCCTCTGGTCCGACCCCGAGCAGCGGATGGTCGGAGACGACGGCGACTCCCATCCTCCACTCGTCGATTCGGCCCTGCAGATTACCTGCGAACGCATCGATTGTGCGTGGGCCAACCGGGGTGACCAGTACCACGACGATGGCCGCTGTCGGCATCAGCCACCACCGGGGACGGATCCTGGACCACCACAGCGGGCTCATCACCACCGCCGAAACCGCTATCCCGACCCAGGCCGCTCTGGTCTGGCTAGCAACCGCCGCTCCGAGACCGCCGGCCAGAGTGAGCGCGGCGGTCAACCGCCATTGCTTCTTCTCGCCAACGTCGGCGGCCAGGCCCCCGGCGATCGGCAACAGCAGCGCACACGCCGCCCCCAGGTAGGCAGGTGATCCAAAGGAGCCTCCGACCCGGGCCGACTCTGACACCAGATCGATCGGCGCTAGATCCGCCAGTTCCAGAAAGCAATACAAGGTCAGACCGGCAGTGGCCAGCGTCGCCGTCCGCGCCAGAACCACACTTTGTTTGGCCAGGTTCTGGCCGACCACGAACATCAGGCCGAAGATCAGCAAGGTGAGCCACCCGAGGTGACGGTCAGGAGTGCCGATCCACGAGTAGAGGGGATCAAGTCCGGTGGCAGCGCATACCGCTCCCCATCCCAGGAACGCGATCCACGCCACGGCTGACCAGGAGTGGTGTTCGAACGGGCGAAGCCACATCATCGCCGAGGCGGCCAGTGCCAGTGTCGAGACGACGGCCCACTTCAGCGGGCCAAACGCCGCCCATCCAAGCGGGTCGAATACCAGTACGGCACCGACGATGAGGGCCGCCGCGGTCTCACGAACGGCGGACCACCTCGAGGGCGCGGCTTATCTGGCCGAGATGCAGACGATCGTGGCCGGCGATCATCCGAAAGCACAGCTCGTAGCTTTCCGGCCCTCGCTCGCTGTGAATTCCGAACCGGGCTCGCTGTTCGGGCCCGCTCCGCTGCCACAACGTCACGTTGGCTTTGCGGAGCGCCTCGAACAGTTCGATCAAGTCCTCGACCGAGTCCTCTTCATCATGGAGCTGCTCGACCCACAAGTCCTGGTCGTATCCCAAGAGCGGAGGTTGGTCATGGGCGAGAATCCATCGGTAACGACCGCTCATGGCGATCTCTGCGTCAGCCAGATGTGCGATTACCTGACCCACCGACCACTCGCCGGGGCGAGGCTGTTGATAGAGATGGGTCCCCGCCTCTTTCGCGAGTTCTTTCAGTTTGGCGGCTGTCGACTCTTGAGCCCCCGCCGGGTCGTCGTCTCCGAGCAAGTCGAGAAGGAACTGCTGGTAGGCGGCTGGCTCGGCCACCGGATCCGGGGAGGCATCGCGATCGCTCATCAGCGGAATCTACCGGTGCGGTCAAGGATCGTCTCTGGGCGTCCCTGGCACCTGTGTTCGTGGAACAATGCCGACCATGGCTGAATCATCGGGCCGTTCATCGATGGCTCTCGTGATCCTCCTCGTCATCGAGGGTCTGGGAGGCCTGTTGGTGACGCTTCTCAACGTCGTCACCAGTCGAGCGCTCGGACAAGACTTCCTTCCGTGGGAGTCATCAGTGATTCCCGCAGGCTTTGGAGTGATCTGCTTGGCCGCGGCCTTCGGAGTCATGAGGTCGGCTTCGTGGGGCACGATCCTTGCAGCCCTGTCCCAGTTGCTGGTGCTAGCTGCCGGGGTTGTCGCACTCCTTGACACAGTCAGGCCGGAGGCATGGGTGGTGCTCGCGATCGGGCTGCTTGGTTTGCTCCTACTCAGTCGAACCGGTCGTAGGGCCTAACACGTAAGCTCAGAACATGTTCATCTCTAAACGAAACTCGATAGTCCTGGCTGTGCTGATGGTGGGCGTTGTCGCCTGTGGGGGTGAGGGAGACACCGCCACCGGCAGTCCCTCCACAACCACCGCTGCCACTGAAACCACCTCGGCCACTGGGCCGACTTTGACCATCGAAGGGAGGTCCTTCGGTGTGGCTCCCGAGGTCGCGGCCGGAGCGACCTTCACGATCGTCAACCTTGATTCGACCCGGCACACGTTTTCTTCGTCAGACGGGTCGTGGGAGCAGGTGGACCTACCCGTCGAATCGCAAGTGCAGTTCACAGTTCCCGACTCCCTCGCGCCAGGCCGGTACGTCTTCTTCTGCGCGATCCACTCCGACATGTCCGGTTCATTGACCGTTTCCGGTTGAGGCCACCCGAGGCCGCGACCGAAAGCGGGTGGTGCTAGAACCGCTTCTAAGGAGTCGGGTGTGGTGGACGACGTAAGCGACACACAACCTATCGAGACGGTGCCGGTGAGCCCTCCAACGAAGCGTCGCTGGCCGATCATTGTCGGCGCTCTGGTAGGAGTGATCGTTGTGCTGGCTCTGGTTGGCGTGTTCGGTACCAGGGCTCTCTACGCCCGAACCTTCGACTCTCTGGTTGACACGACCCGGGACGCCGAAGGCGCTCAGGTTTGGAAGGACTTCTTCATCGCTCAGGATTGCTTCATCGACGCTGTGGTCGAAGACGGCGACGCAGAACTGGCTTTCAACGAAGGCATGGGTCTACTCGACGAAACCGATCTTCTGGCCGGGCACGTGGATCTTTCGCTGGCGTCGTTTGCGGATGTGTCGGTGCTTCCGTGGCATGGGAATCTGGCCGCTGCCCGGGATTCGATCCGCGCCCACTACGAGGTTTGGGAGAGCCACCTCGCGGAAGCGGTGGCAACCCTGTCGGGACTCGACCCCGATCCCGAGGTCTTGGCTGTGCAGTTCCAGGCCTGGGTCGATGTCGTCGTGGCGGATGCCGAAGCGATCGAGTCGACCTTCATCGATTCGGAGTCAGCGTTTCAACTGGCGGCGCTCGATGATTCCGCTCGCCAGCAGATCGATGCCCTCTTTACTCCGAGCGAAGTCGAGTGCTCACGAGGCGCGGTGTGAAGCCTCGGCTTTGGGTTCGGCTCTGTTCTAGAGCTGCACTGCCGTGAACCCGGTCTCCTTGGCGAGGCCGGCATAGGTGTCGTAAAGCTTGTCGACCAGCGACTTGCCGTTGGAATACTCCCGGGCCCAGTCGAGGATGAGGAGATCCATCGCGGCCGAGTCGATCCAGTCGACCGACTTCGTGTAACCAGTCGCCAAACCGGCGCCGGTGACATCAAGGAAGTTGTACATCTGGTCTTCGGCGAGGGCCGTCCAACAACTTCCGAAATGAACCAGGCAACCGTCGAGGCTTCCCTTGGCTATCTCAGTGAGCTCTTCAATGCGAAGGCTGCTGCCATCGGCCAAAAGTAGCCGGCCCCTCAGGCCGTGGAAGGCGAGGTAAAGGATCCCGTAGCTGCGGTAGCGACGGTGATGCTTGAGGTTGAACTTGAGCTCTTCCACCGTGTTGCAAGTGAGATGGATGAACTTGGTCCCACGTGAGGTGTTGAGGAGCTCTAGGAGCGGGCGCACGCTGAGGCGGTCGCCTTCCAGGCGCTTGAGCCAGAACGACTCCAGGCAGAAGATGTTGCCTCCGCGATCAAGGCGAGCCATGTTCACCACTATCGGTTCGCGAGCCGTCGCGATCAATGAAGCTCATATACCAGTAATTTCCAGACAAGGATTTGCCAGGTTAGCCGAAGGTCAGTTTTCGCGAACCCGTCAGCGCCGAATTGGTGGAACCCAGAAGATTCCGTCTACTCCGAACAGCTCCCGCCAGAGGGGAATCAGGACAGCGACGGTGACGATCGCCTCGATGGCGATCATGAGGATGATCCTCCAGGGTGTGGGCTTCACCCAGTCGGGCCGAAACCGGAGGTGGATGAGGTCGGTGAAGCGAAGATGCCCGAGCAAGGGGACCGGGATCAGCCCGCCGGCGAAGGTACCGAAGCCGAGCATTCCGGAGCCATAGGCGATCCCGACCCCCAGTTGACCGGCGGCGACAACCCCGATCGATAGCTGACCGATGGCGATCACACCGCGAGACAGTTGCCCGATCGCAATCACCCCTGTGGCGAACTGTCCGATCGCCAGCACACCGGTAGCCATCTGCCCGATGGCAATCACCCCCGTCGCCTCCTGCCCGAAATCGAAGAACCGCACGCGCCAGAAGGTAGCCGTGCAGCCTCAAAAGTCCTGCGCTCGTTGGGAATCTGTCACACGAGCCGTCGTTCTTTCAAGCAGACCGTCGACGATCGGGTTACGGGTTGTCCCCCTGCTTGCGGGGAGACCGATCGCCGCTTTGGGCGATCGAGGGGGGTGCGCGAACTCCCGACGCATTCCTGCCTCGAACCGCCGCCGGTTCGACGCGATTCTTCTCCAGACGAACCGGCCCGGTCCAAACGATTCACCTGCCGGTGTGGTTCGCGCACCCCCCACGCCCCGCCAGACCGCCGGGCGGTCCCCCCGCCACCCGGGGGCCAAAGAACCCGGGGTACCAAAGCTGGGGGGG
>JANMST010000273.1:0-9009 GCA_031389635.1 Acidimicrobiia bacterium
GTTTGCCGGCTGGACTGGACCCTGCACGGGCACGGGCACCTGCGTTGTCACCATGAATGGCGACATTGCCGTCACAGCCAACTTCGACACCGCCAACGTCACAGTGACGAAGGCGGGCGACGGTTCGGGCACCGTGATCAGCTCACCGGCCGGGATCAACTGTGGCAACGACTGCACTGAGCCATATCTGCCGGGTACCGCCGTCATCTTGACCGCCACTCCTTCTGCCCCCTCGGTGTTCATCGGTTGGTCGGGGGCATGCAGCGGCACCGGAACCTGCGCCATCACCGCCGCGACCGACGCCTCGGTCACAGCCACATTCGACACCGCCAGGCTCACGGTCACCAAGGCAGGCGACGGGGGAGGGACTGTCAGCAGTTCACCCGCGGGCATCGTGTGCGGATCCGATTGCAACGAGTCGTATCGTCCGGGCACCTCGGTGACGCTGACCGCCGTTCCGTCCGCCAAAGCAGTTTTCACAGGTTGGTCGGGTGGGTGCACCGGCACCGGAACCTGTGTCCTTCCCATGACGATCGACACCTCGGTCACGGCCACATTCGACACAGCCACCCTCACTGTTACCCGGGCCGGTCTTGGGGCGGGCACCGTCACTAGTACTTCGCCTGGCATCAACTGCGGTCTCGATTGCAGTGAGTCCTATCTGCCCGGCACTTCGGTCACCCTCACAGCAGCGGCCTCTGCCGGAGGGACCTTCTCCGGATGGTCGGGTGCGTGTTCGGGCACGGGCCTTTGCGTCTTGACCATGAATTCCGACCTGTCCGTCGTGGCCACCTTTCTCCCGGCAGGAGTGAATGGGAAGATCGTCTATGACTGCGGACTCGACATCTGTGTGGTCAATGAGGACGGAACCGGTTTCGTCAACCTCACCAACAGCCCCACCGTGTACGACATCCATCCGGTGTGGTCTCCGGACGGCGCCCGCATCGCCTTTGCTTCGAGCAGGACGGTTGCCACCAATGCGGACGGCAACATCGAGATATTCGTCATGAACGCCGACGGCTCGAACGTCGTTCAACAAACGTTTACCTCCGCTGGTCTCGGGCAATTCATCAACAGCTACGAACCGAGTTGGAACCCCGCGGGCACCCAGATCGTGTTCGAGGGGTGGCGCGTCAGCGGATTCCCGCAGATCATCAAGATCACCGTCGACGGGAACGGCAGCGAAACCGTCCTAACTAGCCCGGCTGACTTCGCTTCCAGGTTCTCGCCCGACTGGTCGCCGGATGGGGCCAAGATCTTGTTTACTTGGTCCCTGGGCCAGCAGGACATCCACGTGATCAACGCCGATGGTTCCCAGGAGAGCAACCTCACCCCCGACACACTGGGGTCCGATCAACGGGGGGCGGTGTGGTCTCCCGATGGAGGCCGCTTCGCATTCACCGATACTCGGTTTTGGAGCCTTCCGGATATGAACACCGAGATCTTCGTCCGCAACGCCGACGGCTCCGGCGAGGTACAGGTGACCGATCATCCCAGCATCGACGAAGAGGCTTCCTGGTCACCGGACGGCACGGAGATAGCGTTCTCCAGCGCTCGCGGTGGCAGCTTCGACATCTGGTCCATTCCCGTTGCGCCGGCGGGCGGGTCGGCCCAACTCCTAGCGGAAGCGACCGCGGACCAGATCACCTCGGGCTCGGGTGTCGAAACCAGTCCGAACTGGTTCGGCTCGGGAACCACCCCGACGACTTTCACTTTGACGGTGTCGAAGGCGGGGACGGGTGCAGGGACGGTGACGAGTTCACCGGCCGGGATCAACTGCGGTTCGGACTGCTCCGAGGCGTACACGTCGGCGACATCGGTGACGTTGACGGCCGCTCCGGCGGTGGGATCGACGTTTTCTGCTTGGTCGGGGGCGTGTACCGGTTCGGGTTCGTGTGTGGTGTTGATGACCCAGGCCCGATCGGTGACGGCGACCTTCACCACTTCTGGTGGCGGTCCCTTCACCCTGACTGCGACCAAGGCAGGAGCGGGTGTGGGGACGGTGACCAGTTCACCGGCTGGGATTAGTTGCGGTTCGGACTGCACCCAGTCGTACGTTTCGGGGACCTCCGTGACGTTGACCGCCAGGGCGGCTCGCGGGTCGACCTTCGTCGGGTGGTCCGGGGGGTGCATCGGTTCCGGTTCGTGTGTGGTGTCGATGACCCAGGCCCGGTCGGTAACCGCCACCTTCACCACCAGCGCCGGAGCCTCGGCGGCCATAGAAGACTCGCTATCCGTGATCCAATGACGAAGAAGTCAGGCGGGTCTTCGGTCTGAAACGGCTGCGGCCCACCGACCGGCCGAAGCCGGGGTGGGCCACAATCAGCCTTCCTTGGTTTGCGGCGTTATGTATCGGTGGCGGGTCGCTCCGGCGGCCGAACCTGGCCCCTCACCTCACCCGCCGGGTGAAGGGTGGTGTGGACGTTGGCGTAGCCCAATCCGGCATCGATCATGGCCAATTGCTCGGTCGTGACCGTTATCGAACCTTCCACCAACACGCCATTGGTGGTCGAGCTACAGGTCGGCGTCCCGGCCGGCCCGGGGAGGGCGGCGGTGCCGCACAACCAGATGCTGATCCCGGCGTTGACACCTCGATCCGCCGGTCCATGGATGTGAGCCATAGAGGCTGATCCTGTGAGGCCGCGAACCGTTAGCTCGTAACTCAGGACGTTGCCATCGACCGTGAACTTGGCCTGTCCTTCGGCGTCGGGCGCATTCACGTGCGCAACTTCTTGATCCGGAGACAATCGAGCAACAAAGTCGAAGTCCCCATCCGCCATTGCCGGGGCAACGACGGCCACTAGCAACAAGGCTGCCAGTGCCACCATCAACAATGGTCTCCTCATCGAGTCCCTCCTCGCTTTAGACGATCGTCGGATGCTGTACGGATCGGAGAGCAAAACAGTTCGGAGCAAGTCCACGTTGACCGCGGGGCCACGGATCAACCCACTGCAAGGATCGTGATGCCCGCTCCGGCGAGAAAGGTGATCAGGGCGAGAAAGCCGTAGCGTCCCCGGACAGCGGCGGGTCCGGGCAGGTCGTGAAGGGATCGGTCGTGGGCCAGGGTCAATGCAGCCAGGTGGCCGGCGACAATCGTTGCCACCTGGATCCACCAAACGGTGGTGGGGGACAGGATCGTGAAATCGACCGGACGGTGGGCGGTGCCGAACAGGTTCCAACCGCGCCCGAATGGGTTGCTGATGGTGCTGAAGATGAGTTGGCCTTCGAAGACGATCGCCGTGAAGTAGTGCGAGAAGGCATAGGCGAAGGCGATCGGCACAAGGGAATGGAGGAAGCGTCGGGCGACTGAACCCGTCGACGACTCCGCCCCAACCTGCCTCGCCACAAAGCGGCAGGTGATCCAATAAGCCGCCCCCACCATGCCGACCGTGATCAGTAGAAGGGGGGTGGCTCCGGCCACCGACCGGCCGAACCCACCAAACGCGCTCTCGAACCAGGGGGCAGTGGACATGCCGTGGAATGCGACCGCCCCGATCATGACGATCACGAAAGTCGCCATCCCCGGCAGTTCGGGAAGGTTGGGGAGGCGCCGCAGCCAACCTTTCCAGCCGGGTCCCCGCTCGGGGTCGAGATCGAGTGGCGCGATTGCTGAGATCAGACGGTTGTACGTCGTGAAGGCGTCGAACTGCGCGATGGCGACACTCCGCCCGAGCCATTCGCCGGTACCGAGCAACAGCACGGTGTAGATCACGGCCGCGATCGCTACATGACGGGGATGGGCGGGTTGGGGTAGATCAACTCGAACCAGACGAACCCGACAAAGGCGATCGTGGCTGGCCACACTCCCCACGAGCCGGTCGGACGTCTGCTCGCGACGACTCCCACTCCGAGGAGGCTCGACAGAGATCGCCAGGGGTTGAGCAGGCGATACAGGTCTCCCAGGAATGCTCCCGCGAAAGGGACCACCAGCCAGAACGCCACCCCAACGAGCACCGGTCCTGGGTTGCGGACACTGTTGGGCAGGCCCATTACTCCGGTGAGTACGACCAGGATTAGACCGCCAACCCCCAGCAACCGCAGAAGGGCGGCGATCCACCGCCAGCCGGGGACTTTGATCGGTTTGATCATCGCCTCTCCTTGCCAGCGGGGAAACGGCCACCGCACCGTTAGAACGACGAAGCCCGTGATCAACACCGTTGCGACGCCCGCCAGGAAATAGGACAGAGGAGCCGGAAGGTTGCTGAGCCCGCCCAGGTTGTGAGCCGAGGCCGGGAGTGGAATCGCGACAAATACAGGAAGACGCAACTGATCAACGAGTTCCTGCTGGCCTTTCTGTGGCGACGGTTGGCGGTCGGCCTGGACCTAGTTGGCATCGAGCAACCTTCGTCGAGGGGTGCCAGGACGGTTCGACCAAGAGGACATTCGTCGAGTCTTCGTGCCGGATCCCGTGGTATCAACTGTCCCTGGATCCGCTCGTGTGTCTGACAGGGATTGTCAGCGAGCACCGCTGGGTCGTAGGACCAAGTGTTAGCTCGGCTTCGCTGCTTAGAAAGAGGTGACATGGCCAAGTACCGAATTCTCTCGATCGACGGTGGTGGAGTTCGCGGACTCCTGGTGACCGTACTTCTGCAACAACTCGACAACCGGCTGCCGGGATGGCGTGACAAGGTCGATCTGGTCGCCGGAACCTCGACCGGCGGGATCATCGCATTGGGCCTGGCCAAGGGTCTGACCCCCACCGACTTGCGATCCCTGTACTACGACAAGTCGCCCCGCATCTTTGGAGACTCGCTATTCGACAACATTCGGGATCTCGGCCGGATCGTCGGCGCCGAATTCAGCAACCGCAACCTGCGCCAAGAGCTCGAGGCGGTCTTCGGCGCCACCAAACTCCAGAATCTCGGCAAGCGCGTGTTGATCTCGTCTTTCGACCTCGACAACGAAGACCCTGACCCCAACAAGCGGACCTGGAAGCCGAAGTTCTTCCATAACTTCCCCGGCACCGACACGGACGGAGGCCTCCGAGCAGTTGATGTCGCGCTTTATACCAGCGCCGCCCCCACCTACTTCCCGTCGGTGGACGGCTACGTCGATGGAGGGGTGGCCGCCAACAACCCGAGCATGGCTGCTCTCGCCCAGAGCCTGGATCGGCGGTCAGAGATCCCGCAACGGCCTTCGATCGATGAAATCTCAATGCTGTCGATGGGGACCGGGCGGTCGTTGTCGAGGATCACCGGCAAGCGACATGACTGGGGCTACGCCCAGTGGGCCAAGCCGCTCCTACGTCTGATGTTCGACGCCGTATCCGGTATACCGGACTACCAATGCCGCCAGATTCTCGGAGATCACTATCACCGTATTGATTACACCTTCAAGCCCGGCCAGGAGATCGACCTTGCCGAACATGCGGCCCGGGATCGACTGGTCAAGATCGGTGAACAGGAAATGAAGGCCGAGGTCGACCTTGCTGCGGTCTGGCTTCGCAAGAACTGGATGTGATGGCGATCGACGTGCTACTTCAAGCGTCCTGATCCGGCCCGTTCGGGCGGAGCATCCGGCGTCGGATGCGTATGGGCCGATTCTGTGACCAGACTGACGAGGACTCTTCGATGATGGCGGCCAAAGCGGCCGGTGCCTGGATCACGACGGGATGATCGTTCGGAAGATCGACGGTTGGGATCCCCAGGTGTTGAGCCGAAGCCGTCTGGTCGGCGGGGTCGATGATCCCGTCTTCGAGAGTCACGATCCACACGGCCGGGGGAAGTGATAGATCCTCCCATCGTCTGGCGTCGAACCGGCGCAGTTCGGCCGCAGCCTCCTCGAGGATGCGACGCGGGGGTCGCACCGCGTATTCCCAGGCGATTCGACTCGCCTGGTCGGGGGCTCGCCGGGTTTCGGCCCGCTGCGCCCGCATCAGGATCGGCGAACCCTGTGCCATCGCGTAGGGCGCCGCCGCCACCATGATCTGGTGGCGAGGCCGCACCCAATAGGACGAAGTGGCAATGGCTACGAATCCCACAAATCCGGAATCGCCATAACCGGATCGAGTTCCTCGGCGGAGGGCGGTCAGGGCGATCGGGCCTCCCATCGAGTGGCCAACCAGAACGGGGCGGATCACACCGGAGTCGGCCACCGCCGTCAGGACCGCGTCGGCGGCGAGATCGAAGGTGAATCTCTGATCGAGGAGTGAGCGGCCGTGACCCGGGAGGTCGATGGCGACGACTGTCCGCTGGGTGTTGGCGATCAGCGGCCACCAGACCGAGTCGGCACTGCGGCCCCATCCGTGCACCAGAACGAGTGGCGGCCCCGGGTCGGTGCCGGGGACGATGCGGTAGGAAAGCCGGCCCCATGAGGTGGGGATCGATCTGACTCGTCCAGGGATCGGAGGCGACGCCGCTACGTGGCTACCCAGTTCTTTGGCGACGCGCCGATACCCGTTCCATAGGGCAATCGCCGCCGCCGCCGGCAGCGTCGCCAGTGCTATTGACCTGGTTGACCGCATCCCTACCTACAGGATCGACGCTTGAGGGCCTCAAGGCGATGGCCCTAGCGAATCACCCATCAAAAAGGTATCCCGATGCCAGCGGTAGAACATTGAGGTCTGTCGGGCTTGGCGAGGCACCTTTTGCATAGAGTTCCCCCAGCCCGATTCTGGAGGTGGAGTGTGGAGGAAACGACCCACAGTCTGACGAGGCGTGAGTTCCTCGCCGGTGCGGCTGCAGGAGCGGCAACTATCGCAGCAGGTGGCCTGGCCTCAAGGGCCGATGCCGCCACCTCGCTACCGCCAGTTGCTACTGAGGGTCCGTGGATCGAGGCCGGCATCCCCGAACTTCAGGCCATGATAGCCTCGGGGGAGCTGACGAGCAGCGACCTCACCAACATCTATCTCGCGCGGATCGCCGCGATCGATCCGGTGCTTCACTCGGTGATCGAAACGAATCCACAGGCGCTCAGCATCGCCGGACAGCGTGATCGGGAGCGCCGGGCCGGCCAGGTCCGGGGACCCCTTCATGGCATTCCGATTCTTCTCAAGGACAACATCGCCACCGACGACCGCATGCAGACGACAGCCGGCTCGCTGGCTTTAGTCGGGAGCAGGGTCCCCGCCGACGCACCCCTCGTCGCCAGATTGCGTCAGGCTGGCGCCGTGGTTCTCGGCAAGGCCAACCTGTCGGAGTGGGCGAACTTCCGCGGCGGCCGGGAGGACGGCATTTTCATCAACGGTTGGAGCGCTCGGGGTGGCTTCACCCGCAATCCCTATGTACTCGATTTCGACCCTTGCGGATCGTCTTCGGGTTCTGCTGTTGCTCCGGCCGCCAATCTGTGCGCGGCGGCAGTCGGGACGGAGACCGACGGGTCCATCGTTTGTCCGGCGGGCAACAACCTTGTGGTTGGCCTCAAGCCAACCGTCGGCTTGATCTCTCAGCAGGGAATCATCCCGATCGCTCATAGCCAGGACACGGCCGGTCCGATGGCTCGGACTGTCACAGATGCAGCGATCCTTCTCAATTCGATGGTGACGCCGTTCGGAAAGGTGGAGGGAAGTCGGCTGCCATCCGACTACACGGTATTTCTGCAACGGGGTGCGTTGAACGGCGCCCGGATTGGAGTCGACCGTCGGCAGTTCTTGCCCGAGTATTTCGCCCTGCCCGAACTGAACGCTGTCGTAGAGGATGCGATCGAGGTGATGGCTTCGCTCGGCGCCGTCATTGTAGATCCTGTCGACACCGGCGACCCCTTCGCATATTTCGATCAAGAGTTCACGGTGTTGCTCTACGAGTTCAAAGTTGACATCGCCAACTATCTCTCCACCCTGGGCGGCACCCGCATGCGAACTCTGGCTGACTTGATCGCCTTCAACCTCGAGCATTGCGACGACGAAATGACCTACCTCGACCAGTTCATCTTCGAGTTGGCCGAAGCGACCAGCGGTGATTTGAACGATCACGTGTATCGGGACGCTCGAAGCGTTTGCCTCGAATTGGCCCGGGATCAGGGCATCAGACGGGTGATGCACGAACACGACCTCGACGCTGTTGTGTCGCCGTCTTACGCCTTCGGGTCGACCGCCCCGGCCGTGGCAGGGTTCCCCTCGATCTCGGTGCCGGTGGGGACCGCCACCACCGGTTGGCCTGCGGGCATCTGGATGTACTCGGGGTTCCTCGAGGAGCACAAGCTTCTCGCCTACTCGTATGACCTCGAGCAGGAGATGCAACCACGGATTCAGCCAACTTTCCTGAGCCAGGTTCCCCCGCCGCCCTCGCCGCTCGGCTTGTGTGGCGACGTGACTTCAACAACCACTTTGACTCGGAACGGGCGAGCGGTCCATCCCGCAACGGGAAGGCCGGTGCCTAACCGGAATTGATCGATCCAGCGGACGAGCATCGATATCCACCTCAACTCTGAGCGAAGAGAGGCCCGGTAGGAGACGCGGCGGCGCTGCCTTCGCGGCGTCCGGGTTGTTGGCCTTGGCGCTGGTGCCGTTGGGTCGGGTCGTTCTGGCCGTTGGGATTGTCGGCGGCGTCCTCGCTGCGGTCACCGCCGCAGTTGGAGCCAGGATCGGTGACCGAGACGCCGTCAGGCTGGCGGTCCTAACGCTGCCCCTCGGTCTAGTCGGGTTGATCGGGCTCCCATTTGGCGTCTGGTTTGCAGTGGCCGGTATCTGGTTGTGGAGTCGAGCCTTTCCTCAGTTCGGTCCCGCCCGCGGATGGCTACCGGCGGGTAGCTCCTGGCGGGGGTTGGCCTTACGGTCTGGTCTCTAGTCGTTTCTGACCCCGGCCAAGGAACCACCGGACAGTTGATCGAGGCAGCCCGGAGCGTTCCCGGTTGGGCAGTCGCCCTTTTTGTCATCGGATTCGTACCGGTGAACGCAATCACAGAGGAGATCGCATACCGTGGCATAGCTTTCAACAGCGCGATCGGGTACCTACCTGTCGCTCCGGCTTTGGTGGCGCAGGGGGTCGCTTTTTGAACTATTAATGTGGCGGGATTACCTTCGGGGTTGGCAGGGGTCGGACAGGCGTTTGGGATGCGGGACGGCGCTCGGGT